>JANPAY010000473.1:0-1974 GCA_031430155.1 Comamonadaceae bacterium | reverse complement strand
TAAACCACTCATCCCTGCAATCTGCTCACGCGTAAAGACACCGGCTCCTCCGCCGCCTGCCAACATTTGCGCTTTAACAATCTCTGCTTCTGCGATCCACTCTTCTGTGCTTGCCATATCATCATTCCTTTAAAACTGATTAAGGCCATCATTTTGACACGTGCCATTCAAAAAATTGCAAGCCGCTATCCAGCAGAGCTCCATTGCCTGCCAAGCGGAACGCCTACCCAATCTCTGCTCCAGATTGCCCTGCAAGCCTTGCTGGATATGGGCTACAGCGATACGGGTAGTCGTCTACGCGTACTGCGTCAAATTGTTTTAAACAGAATTTACACGCTCGATTGTGAACAAGGTGCGCCGCTTTCAGTCGTGATGCAAGGCATGACCGATTTAGCCGAAGTCTGCTTATCAGTAGCAGCACAAACCGCACATGCCGAACTGGTTGCCAAACACGGAGAGCCCATGGCGGATGGGCAGCCCAGCACACTTTGGACAGTGGGTATGGGCAAGCTGGGTGCACGCGAGCTCAACGTCTCCAGCGACATTGATCTGATTTATGTCTACGACAAAAGCGGTGAAACATTAGCCACCTTACCCACGCAGGTCAGCATCTCCAATCATGATTTTTTTGCCCGCCAAGTGCGGCGTATCCAAAGTTTGTTGGCCGATGTCACAGAGCACGGCTTTGTCTTTCGCGTCGATCTAGCTTTGCGCCCCTATGGCCGCGAGGGCGCTCTGGCGATTTCTCTCTCTACGTTGGCACAGTATTTTCAGCGCTCAGGGCGTGAATGGGAACGCTTTGCTTGGCTGAAATCTCGCGTCATTCAAACGCAAAATACCGCGCAAGATGTACTGCCATTGCGTGCCGTGGTGCGCTCTTTTGTCTTTCGCCGTTTTCTCGACTTCAAAGTCTTTACCGCACTGCAAGGCTTGCACCAGCTGATCCGCAAGCACGCAGATTCCAGTTCTGGCGCACGTGATGTCAAGCTTGGCAGAGGCGGCATTCGCGAAATCGAATTTGCCGCGCAAGTGCTGCAAATTGTGCGCGGTGGTAGGCAGCCCGAGCTGCTAGCACGTCCCACGCTAACGGCGCTTGAACGGCTAACAACCGCTGGACTCATGGACGTGAAGACAGCCACGTCACTTCGCGAGGCTTATGTTTTTTTGCGCAAGCTTGAACATCGCATTCAATACCTAGACGATGCACAAACCCATACTGTGCCTGCTTTGGCAAGCGATCTGGCTTGGGTCGCCCAGCAAATGGGCTTTGCCAGCACAGAGGCTTTTGAACAGCAACTGGCAATGCATCGCGAAGCAGTCGCTCTGATTTTTGAACAGTGGTTAAAACAGGGTGTAGGGCAAGGCGTATCCACTGAAGCCCCCACCGTTACGCCTGAGTTGCTGCAACAAGAAGCCGCTTGGACGGTTAGCTATTTGCGCAAGCATCCTGATGCAGCGGATGAGCTCAAACGCTCAGACATTTTGACCACACGCTTCAACGCAGAAGCTTTTCAAAAAAACGTGCGTCTGCAATATCAAGCCCTGCAAGCCACAGGACTCTGCGACGAAGAGGCGCTGCTCGATTTACTACGCCGCGCGCATCACATCGAAGTGTTCCGAATTTTGGTACGCGATGTACAAGGTCTACTCTCCGTACGCGATGTGGGAGACGAACTCTCTAGCCTGGCCGACAGCGTGCTCGCTTTGGCACTGCCGTGGTGCTGGGGCCACATCAGTGCTCGGCTGCAAGCGTCCGTGCTGGCAGCCGATGCGCTGGATCGATTCGCAGTCATTGCTTACGGCAAATTAGGCGGCAAAGAGTTGGGCTATGGCAGCGATTTAGATATTGTTTTTTTGTACGATGACCCGAGCGATCTGGCGGTAGAACGTTACACAGCCTTAGTGCGCAAACTGATAGCTTGGCTGACCGCTAAAACCAGCGAAGGCGATTTGTATGAAATCGATACGGCACTG
>JANPAY010000472.1:0-4597 GCA_031430155.1 Comamonadaceae bacterium | reverse complement strand
AACATATTGCCTCAAAGCCCTATCAACACGGGTCTGCCAACCCGTACCCGTAGCGCGAAACTGTGATACCACATCGCGAGACAAACGAATCGTAATTCGCTCTTTGGTTATTTCAGCTTTAGGGCGACCAATCCGCATCATTGGCTTTGCAATTGCCCACTGGGCATCGGTATAAGGCAAAGCATCTGGGTCTAACATGGCCGCAGCAGTAATGGCCGCATCTTCAGCAGCAGTGACTGATATATGGGTTGATTTAAGTTTGGGCATAAATACTCTCCTCGCGTTTATTTGCTTTGCGTAAGCTGATGATTCGTCTCTCGTCGCCACGATCAACAAAAACAATAACGTGTAGACGGTTGCCTATGTAACCAATTCCAACCATCCGATCTTCGCCATAGTTTTTACGAATGTCAGGCCAGGTCACCGCTTCGTCCCATTCAAAATCGGACGCCGTACCAAGAGAAACGCCATGCTTTTCTTTGTTGGTAGCGTCTTTGGTTGAATTAAATACGATTTCCATCGACTTATTGTATGCACAAAATCAATCCAACTGCAACTTCCGCTGCCGAATCAGCTTCGCCCATTTCTCGTTTTCGGATTTAACAAAGGCGGCAAACTCCACCGAGTTACTGCTATGCACCTCCGCACCCGTCGCGGCAAATTTGGCTTTGATATCAGACGAGGCGAGCGCTTTCGCCAGCTCGTTCGATAAGCGCTCCACCACCGCTGACGGCATGTTGGCGGGGCCGACTAGGCCTTGGAATCCGACGGACTCCATCGCGGCGAAGCCCTGTTCTCTTGCTGTGGGGACGTTTGGCAATTGCGCGTCGCGCTTTGAGCCCGTAACCGCTAGGGCTTTGAGCTTGCCGCCTTTGATTTGCGGGAGTAACACGCTGCCTGCATCGATTAAGAGCTGCGTCTGCCCACCAATCAAATCTTGCACCGCAGGGGCGCTGCCTTTGTAGGGCACGTGGGTCATGTCTAAGCCCGTCGCGGCATTCAGTAACTCGCCATTCAAGTGCGTGGATGTCCCCGCTCCGCCCGATGCGAAGTTGACTTTTCCAGCCTGCGCTGTAGCGCCCGCCCACGCCACGAACTCTTTCAAGTCTTTGGCGGGATGGTCAATGCGCGTGGCGACGATGTACGCGCCTTGGCTGATTTGCCCGATGTAGGTGAATTGCCGTACAGGATCGTAGGCTGGCTTTTGCGAGAGGTAAGGCGAAAAATTAGGAGTAATGGCAAACGGCCCTGTATTGGCGAGCAAGAGCGTGTAGCCGTCGGGCGCAGCGCGGGTGAGCTCCGTTGCTGCCAGCATGCCACTGGCGCCAGGTTTGTAGTCCACCACTAGCTGCTGTTTCAAAGCTTCTTGCAGCGGCACTTGAATCGTCCGCGCTGCAAAGTCGATGCCACCACCAGGTGGGTAGCCCACGATGAGGCGAATGGGTTTGGCGCTGGGCCAGGGCGCAGCAGGCTGTGCAGCGCAAAAGCCGCTCAGCACCAGCAATCCAATCAAACCAAATTTCATACAGGTTCCTCCTAAGATATGTCCATTATCCAAAGCGTTTGTGGTTCATTCTTGCGGGTTTACACCACTGGCGAACCCTGCCTCCACTACTTAGACTCCATGAACAAAAACAAGGGGGACGCGAGTGCAATTTTTGCAATTAGTCATTAGCGGTATGGCTCAGGGCTGCATCTACGGCTTAATCGCTTTAGGTTTCGTACTGATCTATAAGGCGACGGAGACCGTTAGCTTTGCACAGGGCGAGCTGATGATGCTGGGCGCGTTTTGTGGCCTTGGTGTGATGTCGTTTTTAGGGATGCCATTTTGGATTGCTGTGATATCCAGCATTGCTGCAATGGCGCTCTTTGGCATGCTCCTGGAGCGCGCCGTCATTCGCCCCATCCTTGGACAGCCTGCGTTTTCTATCGTGATGCTGACCATTGGCATTGGCTACGTGATGCGCGGTTTGATTACCATGATTCCCAACATTGGTACCGAGACGCACACGCTGCCCGTGCCCTACAAAGATGTGGTGTTCAACATGGGAGCGCTTATTTTGAGTGCCGAGCAATTGGTCATCATGGTCACTACTGCCGTACTGTGCGCCGCTTTGTTCGCCTTATTCAAATACACCAAGCTGGGTGTTGCCATGCAGGCGGCATCTCAAAACCAGTTGGCGGCTTACTACATGGGTATTCCCGTCAAACGCATCAACGGCTTGGTGTGGGGACTGGCCTCGGCCGTTGCCGCGATTGCGGGATTGTTGCTTGCACCCATCACTTTCGTGCATGCCAACATGGGCTTCATCGGCCTGAAAGCCTTTCCAGCTGCTGTTGTCGGCGGGTTTGGCAGTTTGCCGGGAGCCATTGTGGGCGGTCTCATTATTGGCATTGTGGAGTCGCTTGCGGGGTTTTATTTGCCCGATGGCTTTAAAGACACCGCCGCCTATATCGTGGTGCTCATCATGCTAGTCACCAAGCCGAACGGCTTGTTTGGCGAAAAGCTGCGCAAGAAAGTTTAGGAATTTATGCGCTTTATTTTTAAAACTAACTACGCGCAAGACATCAACCTTGCCAAGCACAGCGGGCATGTCTTTTGGTACGGCTTGCTTGTAGCTTTGCTGTTTGCAGCGCCTTATTTTGTGCCAGAGTATTGGCTGGCGCAGCTCACCTTCGTGTTGATCTATGCCGTGGTTGGCCTTGGGCTGATGCTGCTAGCGGGCTTTACAGGGCAATTTTCGCTGGGACACGCGGCATTCTTGGGTGTCGGTGCCTATACGCAGGCAGTGCTCACTAGCCACAGTGTGCCGTTTCCCATTGCCATTCTTGGCGCAGCAGCGCTATCTGCTGTGGTCGGCGTTGTGGTCGGCTTGCCGGCACTGCGGGTCAAGGGCATCTACCTCGGCATGGCGACACTATCGTTTGGCTTTATCGTCGAAGAAGTGTTTGCCCGCTGGGAGTCGGTGACGGGCGGTAATTCGGGCATCCACCTCAAAGCGCCCGATCTATTTGGTTGGCAAGCGGACACCTCTGAAAGCTTCTATTTGGTCTGTTTAGTTATTACCATTGTTTGCACATTGGCCGTGCTCAATTTGCTGCGCAGCCCCACGGGACGTGCCTTTGTGGCCATTCGCGACTCTGAAATTTCGGCGCAAAGCATGGGGGTGAACTTAGCGCGTTACAAAACGTTGTCGTTTGCTCTATCAGCTGCTCTGGCGGGTATTGGTGGCGCTCTCTATGCACACAAGCTGCAATTTATCTCTCCCGATCAGTTCAACATCGTGCAGTCCATCGACCTACTGCTGATGATTGTGGTCGGAGGTCTTGGCTCGGTACACGGTGCATTTTTAGGTGCCATCTTTTTGATAGCTATGCCGCAGTTGATCTCGCTTGGTAAAGATTTTTTGCCTGCCGTGATTGGACAAGCACCTGGCCTACAAGCCGTCGTTTACGGCATCGTGTTGGTGGTTTTTGTGCTGTTTGAACCGCTGGGCATGTATGGCCGCTGGCTCAAGGTTCGCACCTACTTTCAGATGTTTCCGTTCTACCGCAAAGGTATGTTTAAGCGGCAAAAAGCATTCCAAAAATCGGACAGATTGAAATGACAGATATTCTTTTATCCGCAACTGATCTAAGCGTTCGCTTTGGCGGCGTGCTCGCCGTCAACAAAGTGAGCTTTGATGTCCGCCAGGGCGAAGTCTTTACCTTGATTGGTCCGAACGGCGCCGGCAAGACAACCGTCTTCAATTTGATTAGCCGCATCTATACGCCGACCACGGGCAGTTTGACTTATCTGGGCAACGATTTACTAGCGCAGCCCGCGCACGCGATTGCCAAACTGGGCATTGCCCGTACCTTTCAAAACATCGAGCTCTTTGAGCACGCGAGTGTGCTGCACAACTTACTCGTTGGGCAGCACACACAGCGAGATGGCGGCGGCTTGTCTAGCTTATGGAGGGAAATGTTCTTCACCCCCAGCGTTCGCGCTGCTGAGCTGGCAGCACGCGAACGCGTGGAGCGCATCATCGAACTACTTGATTTGCAACATCACCGCGACAGCATGGTGGCAGGCTTGCCTTATGGTGTGCGCAAGGTGGTGGAGCTGGCACGGGCTTTGTGTACCGAGCCCAAGCTTTTGTTATTGGATGAGCCTTCGTCTGGCTTAAATGTCGAAGAGACCGAAGACATGGCGTTTTGGATTAAGGACATTCAGCAGGAGCTGGGCATCACGGTGCTGATGGTGGAGCACGACATGAGCCTTGTGAGCAAAGTATCCGACCGCGTGCTCGCCATGAGCCAAGGCGCAGAGCTAGCGACTGGCACGCCCAAAGAAGTACAGAATCATCCTGCGGTGATTGAGGCTTACCTTGGGTCGATTGACGATGTCAGCAGCTTGCGACGCGATGCCAAAGCGGGAGTGTCCAATGGATAACGTCATCCTAAAGCTGCTCAATGTCGAGTCCGCCTACGGCCCCGTCAAAGCCATCCGCGGCGTAAGTCTGCAAGTACGCAAAGGCGAAATCGCCACCGTGCTGGGATCTAACGGCGCAGGCAAGAGCACCATCTTGAAGACCATTAGTGGCATCATTGACCC
>JANPAY010000471.1:0-6044 GCA_031430155.1 Comamonadaceae bacterium | reverse complement strand
ATTGTGCTTAAGCAAGTCAATAAACGATTGGCCATTCGCCACCGTACGATCAAGCATAGTGGACGTCGGTTTGAATCCAGCTTCCGTGAAAACGAGGGCGGCTTTAGCCAGCTGACGAATTTTTTCTTGATGCTTCTCTTTTGGAATTTCGCCATTGCGCCAGTTGTAGAGTGTTTGACGAGAAACGCCGAAAATCGCAGGTAAATGAGACATGACGCGCTCAAAGCCAATCTGAATGTCCCCCATCAGCCCTGCAAAGCCAGCCTCTGGCAGAGTAATGTCTTTAATCGTGATACATCTTGGTAAATAGCCATTGCAAGAAGAGTTAGAAAACTGAAGCCCTTCTACACCACCTGTTCCTGCACTGCCGACAATGAACAGCGGCGATTGAGGTCTCCATGACGTTGTCGTTGCAGGACTGTAAATCGCAGGGATTGCAGGGGGTAAGTCTGAGACAAGCATGATCATTTATTCCAAGTTTCGCGGGCATGGTCAGTTGTCATTGCCTTAAATGCTTTGCTGACAACGTCATGAATTTCATCAAGGTGTGCTTTTATAGTCGCAAGATCAAAGGCTTCACGGTTTGGAAAAGAGCCATCATTGTCTAAAAGCGCATAAATCCCAACATAGTTCGCAAGCTCAGCGTTGACGCATAGCTGACCTGGCTGTAAATCTGGTGGAAAAGATAAAGCCCCCTCTTGAACTATTGCCCTGCTCAACAATGCTATTTGCCCAATTTCATTTTTAGCTTCTGTATAGGTGTAAATAGACTTACCAGCAATTTTCGAAGTTAATGCGTGCGCAGAGTTCTCAAGGTATTTCCCAATTTCCTCGCCTTTTTGTGGCGTAACTCGATCAAGATATCTTAGCCCTATACGCTCAGCAAAGCTAAGCGACAAAACCTCATGAACCAACTTCAAACCTAAGAGAAACTTTTCCGAAAACGCTTTAAATGTTCCATAGTTCGTAGATTGCAGCGTCAAACCCTGCTGACTCAATACAAAAGCATGCGTCTTATCAATATCGCCAAACAAAAAACTCTTTTGGACAGCCTGAGTAGGAGCCTGCTGTCCATCAGTGCCTATAGTTACTTGGATCGTCACATTTTGCTGCACTTGGTAATCAGGAAAATCTGCAACGCGAAATTTTTCTTGAATCGACTCAATATAAGTTTCTAAAGTTGCAACAGGATTAAATTTCACCTGTGCCACAGTGAAGTAGACGGGAGGATTTTTGAGAGCTTTGCCCATTTCGTTTCTCCAAAAGGTCTTTTTGTTCGGTTTACAGTTCGGTTTACAGTATACCGCGATCTAGTCTCTCGTCACGCGAACCAATTCTTCGCGACTCGTCACGCCACTGGCAATCAAACGTTCGCCATCCTCGCGCATGAGCGCCATGCCGCCCTTAATCGCCGCCTCGCGGATGTGAGCTTCACTGGCGCTCGTATGAATAAGCGCCTTCATCGCCTCGTCGGTGGTGAGCAGCTCAAAAATACCTGTGCGACCTGAATATCCCGTATCCGCACATTGGCTGCAGCCCACGCCAGAACAGGCTTTGCACAGCTTGCGTACCAAGCGCTGTCCGAGCACGCCCAATAGTGACGAGCTGAGCAAGAACGGCTCGATACCCATATCGATCAAGCGCGTGACGGCACTGGCTGCATCGTTGGTGTGCAGCGTCGCCAGCACCAAGTGACCTGTGAGCGAGGCTTGAATCGCAATTTGCGCGGTTTCAAAATCACGGATTTCGCCGATCATGATGACGTCGGGGTCTTGGCGCAGGATGGCTCTCAGCGCCTTGGCAAAGTCGAGGTCAATTTTGGCGTTCACCTGCGTTTGCCCGATGCCTGCTAGCTCATATTCGATGGGGTCTTCCACAGTCATGATGTTGCTGGAGGCCGCGTCCAGCTTGCCCAGCGCCGAATACAGCGTGGTGGTTTTACCTGAACCCGTGGGACCCGTGACGAGGATGATGCCGTGTGGCTGTGCAATCAAACCGAGGAAGCGGCGGAGCGTCTCTCCCTGCATACCAACCGCTTCTAGTGTGAGTTTGGACTCGGACTTATCGAGTAAGCGCAGCACAGCGCGTTCGCCATAAGCGGAGGGCAACGTCGAGACACGCACGTCCACCGCACGAGTGCCGATGCGCAGGCTGATGCGTCCGTCTTGTGGCAAGCGCTTTTCAGCAATGTCAAGCTCCGCCATGATCTTGAGACGTGAAATCAGCGCAGCGTGCAAGGCGCGATTGGGCTGCACGACTTCGCGCAAAGCTCCGTCTACTCTAAAGCGCACGACGGAATGCCGCTCGTAAGGCTCGATGTGGATGTCACTCGCGCCATCACGTGCGGCTTGCGTCAAAAGCGCGTTGAGCATTCGGATGATGGGCGCGTCGCCTGCGGACTCGAGCAAATCTTCTACCGCTGGCAGCTCTTGCATCATGCGCGAGAGGTCAGCGTCGGATTGCACTTCGCTGACCACTTGCTGGGCGCTGGACTCACCGCTGGCGTAGGCTTGGCTAATGCGTGTGGCGAGCTCAGTATCCTCCAGTTGCTCTACTCTGAGGCCTTGCTGTGCGTATTTGCGGCGCACTTCCGATATGCCAGAAGCCTTACTGGCTGTGGCTTGCAGCAGAGTCAACTCTGCGCCATCGTCCACCAGCAACAACTGTTGCGTACGGGCAAAGGCATAAGGTAATGGATAACGCATGGTCTGTGATGCGAGGAAACTATTTATTCGCGGGCAGTGGTTGCACCAGCGGCGTCATTTGCATCAACGGCGAATTTTTAAGCGGCAGATTCTCTGGCAGCACGGGTACGCCAAAATTAAAGCGCGGCGAGTTCGTTTTGTCCTGCGCGGCTTGGTCAAGTTGCAAGCTGCGCATGTTCTCGTAGCGCTGCAAGGATAGTGCCTCGGTGCTGGCACCATCACGCACGATGACGGGGCGCAAGAACACCATCAAATTGGTTTTGGCACGGCTCTTGGTTTCGCTGCGAAAGAGTGCTCCCAGTAGCGGAATGCTGGCTAAGCCTGGCACACGGTTTTGATTATTCGCTTGTGTGTCTTGCAGTAAACCACCCAACACGACCACTGCGCCATCTTCAACCAAGACGTTTGACTCTAGTGAGCGCTTATTGGTGGTCAAACCCGATGTTGAGTTCACCGTGGTGGAATCAACGCTAGAGACCTCTTGAAAAATGGTCATCTTGATGGTGCCGTTTTCACTGATTTGCGGCCGCACTCGTAGCGTAATACCCACATCTTTGCGCTCAATCGTTTGGAATGGATTGGTCGTACTACCGCTGCTGGTGTTGGTGTATTGCCCCGTCAAAAAAGGCACGTTTTGACCCACGACAATCTTGGCCTCTTCGTTATCTAACGTCAATAAATTAGGCGTAGAGAGCACATTGCCGTCACCCGTAGTTTCTAAAAAATTGGCTAAAAAACCAAGCTGATTATTCGAACCAATTCTTTGTACCACACCGATGTTGAGGCCACGGCCAAGCGTGCTGGCCGTTCCTGCAGCGGTATTGCTAGTGATCGTGGCTAAGTTGCCTGTTGAGCCAAAATTGGTACCGATGCCCGTATTGCCAACCACGCCTTGCCACTGCACGCCAAAGGCGGCGGCTTTGTCGGAGTTAACCTCCGCAATCAAGGTTTCCACAAACACTTGCGCACGGCGCACATCGAGTTTGTCAATCACGGCACGCAATTGGCGGTACTGCGGCTCTAGCGCCGTGATGATGAGTGAATTGGTCGCGGGATCGGCTTGAATTTGTCCACCTGTACTGGGTTGGGCGCTAACCGCAATAGGCGCTGTCGATGCCGTGCTACCCGCCGTGGTGGATGTGGTTGTGCTGCTGCCCGCAAGGCCCGTGCTAACAGCACCGCCAGAAGCAGTGGCCTGCAAGGCCGCACGTAGTGTGACGGCCAGCTTGGCGGCATCGGCATTTTTAAGTGACACAACATAGATATTGCCTGCTGCACCATTGCCATTGGCTGCGGGTTGATCGAGCTGGCGAATCAGCGATTTAGCCAGCGACAAACGTGCAGGATTGGCCGCTCGCACGATAAGCGCATTGCTACGCGGCTCTGCCACGACGGTTGTTTTAAAGGACGCATCCGCCGCACTGCCCGCAGGCGCCGCGCCTGTGCTGCTGGACTCGAGCAAACGCAACAAGAGCGGCGCCAGGTCGTTCGCCAAGCCATTTTTAAGTGACACGATCTCAATATCGGTGGCGTTAGCGACATCCAACGCCGCAATGATGCGGGCAATGCGCGAGAGGTTTTCGTTGTAGTCGGTGATGATCAGCGAGTTGTTGCTGGTGCTGACGTTGATCGTGTTATTGGGGCTAATGAGTGGCCTCAAAATCGGCACTAAGTTATTGGCATTTTCAAAATTAAGCGTAAAGATCTTTGTCACAATTTGATTGCCCGCACTTTTGCTGCTCTCGCCTGGCGCAATCACCGTGCGCTCACCGCCTTGCAATTTGGCGTCCGCCTCGGGTACCACTTTGTACAGTCCGCCCGACTCCACCACCGTATAGCCTTGCAGGCGCAGAGCGCTTAAAAATTGATTAAAAGCCTCTGCACCGCTGACTGGCTTTTCGGTGGACAAATTCATTTGACCTTTGACACGCGGATCAACCACCACATTGCGATTGGTCAGCGTCGCAATGGTGCGTGCCACAGCTTCGATTTCGGCATTTACAAAGTTCAGCGTCACGGGCGCGGCTCGCCTCGTCTGCGCGAGCGAACTACTTGCCACGCCAAGCGCGATGCAAATCAAAATGAAAATGTGCTTCATGAGGTGTCTCTTATAACTTCAGAATCGAACGCGAGCGCCCGTCAGTGCTGGATTGCCATTGTCCAACAATATGGAGCAGGTTGGCTAGCGCCTCTTCTCGGCCTTTAGCCGCCAACGCCTCGCCTTGAAAACTGGCGCGTCCACGCTCAATCTGACCTGTCCCTGTAAGTATGAGCGCAGACTCGCTTGGTGCGCCCCCTAGCGTCTCCAAACGCAGTGCAGCACCTGTGCTGGTGAGCAAATAATTGCCGAGCGGTCGCACCGTCGATAACGCCGTCGCCACATGGCTGGCTTGCAAAGAGGCACGACCCGTCAAGCTTTGCAGCCCTTGCCCCGACCACACACCCGCCAGCTGATCGCTGGTAAACAACAGCTCACCCGCCAATTGCAGCGTGTTCCAAGGCGCACCAAGCCCCGCGAGCAACCCCGCAGGCAGACCAAGATATGGCGTGTTTAACCGCCACTCAATATCCGACAGACTAGCCGTACCTGCCCGCAAGCCAAGCTGGACGGGGCTTGCGGCAAGGGTGCAACAGGCTGCGCTCAGACTCACATCGAGACCAAGCCACACGGGACTGATTTGCCACTGAAGCCGAGACGGCAAACTGACCGCGCCCGTGCTGCCTTCGCCGCCCGACAGTACCAAGTCAGCCGAGCCCTGCCAAACCGTCCCACGTGGCGCTTGCAAGAACACCTGCCCGCCACTGCTGCTGGCGATGCTGCTCGCAAGCCAGCTTGCTGGCGCATAAGCGATGACGGCATACAAGATGCCACACACCATGCCGCCAAGCGTCCATTTTTTAAGTGCCCGCATCAGCCATCACCAGCGAGCCATCCCATAGCGGATCGGCCACATTTGCACTGCGCTTCCAATTGGCTTGTACGGGCAACAACTGCGCGTTGCTGCGTGCCTGGGCAAGCCATAAGGCAAGTGCCTCGGGCGTTGCACCAACAAAATTAATTTGTACACGGCTGCCTTGCGCGCTCATGCTGGCTCTGCCCAGTTTTTTAATAGAACCCTCTAACCACGCTTGTGTTTGGGCATTACTGCTAATGACACGCGGCATGGCTTTTAGCTGTTTGGCTTCATTTGCCATAGCTTGCATCTGAGCCAACTCTGCGTCCAGCTTGGCGTGTGCGGCGCTTGTTTCTCGGTACGTTTGCAGTGCAGGCGCAATCGCCAACCACCACACCAGCGCAGCCGCAATGAGAACGAACAGCGCAGAGAGCAGACGCTGCTC
>JANPAY010000470.1:0-1621 GCA_031430155.1 Comamonadaceae bacterium | reverse complement strand
CGCGTGGTCTTTATCGCGATAGCCTCTGGCACAGGGATTGCCGCGCCCAAGCTTGACTGCGCCAATTGAATTTCGCAGGCGCGTTGCAGCGTCCACAGCCGCGCAAAGGCGAGCGGCAAAGTCTCACCTACGGCTAAAAGTCCGTGGTTACGCAAAATCAAGAGCGGCTTGTCCCCCATGTTTTGAATGAGGCGCGGCAGCTCGTTTGGGTGAATCGTGATGCCTTCAAAGTCGTGGTACGCCACCAAGTTGTGGAGTTGCGCCGAATAAAAATTGTTTTGCGCAAGCCCAGATGCGGTGCAGGCAACGGCCAATCCTGCTGTAGTGTGCATATGCATCACGCAGTGCGCACCATGAATGGCTTGATGAATGGCAGCGTGCACGCCAATGCCCGCAGGGTTGACGGGGTAAGGGCTATGGCTCAGGTTGTCGCCCGCCAAATTCGTTTTAATTAAATTCTCGGGGGTGACTTCCGAGTAATGCAGACCAAATGGATTAATCAGAAACTGCTTCTCGGCTCCGCTCACGTTGGAAGGCAAACGTACCGTGATGTGGTTATAGATCATCTCCGTCCAGCCAAGCATGGCAAAGACGTGATAGCAGTTGGCAAGCTCTAGGCGAGCGGCCCATTCGTCTGGGTGAAAGTTTGATGTTGTCATGTGAGCATTCTAAATTTTGATTGTGAACAAAAATAAAGACGAAAATTGAGCCATGAAGACCGACATGACCCATACCACTGCGTCCACCGCACTCCCTACTTTGCCCGCGCCCGCACCGCGCCGCCATATACACGACCGCAAAATCACCTACCGTGGTTATCTACGTGACGATGGACTGTGGGACATTGAAGGCGAATTGCACGATAGCAAAAGCTTCCCCATCACCCTTGGCTATAGAGGCGGTCTGGAAGCAGGAGACGCCATCCACAACATGCTGATCCGCATCACCATCGACGACGACATGGTCATCCACGACATCGTAGCGGCCATGCCCTACACGCCGTACCAGGAGTGCACGCCCGCCATCGACCCCATCCGCGCCGTGATTGGCCTGCAAATGGGACGCGGCTGGAAAAAGAAGATCGAAGGCGCCATTGGTGGACTACAAGGCTGCACTCATGTGCGCGAGCTGCTATCTGGCGCTGCGACAGCTGCCTACCAAACGGTCTACCCGTACCGCAGCAACGCTAGCAAAGTGAAATCCAGTAAAGTAACCGAGCCACCCAAGCATCTCAATCAATGTAAGGCGTGGGATTTAAAAGGCGCGGTGGTGATGCGGTATTTTCCGCAGTTTGCAGTGAAGTCGGATGATTAAGCTCATTTTCTTCAATCTATAATTTTTATATTTTATGGCTTATTCGAAGCTACAATGGGAAACCTTAATTCGGCATCTTGCGCTGGATAGCAACAACATCATCTTTACCAAGCATGCTTTGATTCGGATGAAGCAAAGGCACATCACGCAGCAATATGTTTTGGAAGTTTTGAGGCGCGGCGTGATCAAGCGCGAACCTGAGCCAGACATTAAGACGGGCGACATGCTATGCCGTATGGAACGAGGCGTAGCAGGAATGTCGATTGGCGTGGTGTTAGCGTTAGAAGATGCCAGCGCCACCAGCGGA
>JANPAY010000469.1:0-7951 GCA_031430155.1 Comamonadaceae bacterium | reverse complement strand
CCCTCTTGCATCCGCGCCCCGCCCGTAGCGGTAAAGCAGACAAAAGGGAGCTTGTTTTTAATGGCGAACTCGACACCGCGTACAAAACGCTCGCCCACCACCGAACCCATCGATCCGCCCATAAATTCAAACTCGAAGCAGGCCACCACCAGCGGCACACCCATGACCGCGCCTGACATGACCACAAGCGCATCGGTTTCAGAAGTCGCTTTTTGAGCTTCTTTGATCCGTACGGGGTATTTGCGCGAATCGGTAAATTTAAGTGGATCAATCGGTGTGACTTCTGCACCTATTTCTTCACGGTGCGATGCAGATGTGCCCACGGGATCTAAAAACTGATCCAACCTTGCTCTTGCGCCAATCCGCATGTGATGCGAACAGCTGGGACACACATTTTGACTTTTTTCTAAATCCGTTTTGTAGAGAACGGCCTCGCAAGAGGCACATTTGAACCACAAACCCTCTGGAACGCTGCGGCGCTCGACTGCATCTGACGCATCAATTTTGTTGCCGAGAATTTTGGACGATAACCAAGACATGACTTATTCCTTATCGAGTGCGGCTCGAATTTCGCGCAAAAACTGCACTGCTGTCGATACCACTTTTTCGTGCGACTGATCTTCTAGCAGTTGAATAATCTTCGTGCCAATCACGACTGCATCCGACACATTGCCAATGGCACGTGCCGTGGCAGCATCACGAATACCAAAGCCTACGCCAACAGGGATCATCACGTGTTCTTTAATTCGTGGAATAGCGCTTGCCACCGCGTCGACATCTAATGCGCCAGAGCCCGTCACGCCTTTCAGCGAGACGTAGTACACATAACCGCTGGCAATGCGTCCCACCAGTGCCATGCGCTCTGGCGTAGAAGTCGGAGCAAGTAAAAAGATCAAATCCATGTTGTGAACGCGCAGGTCGGCGGCAAACTGCTCGCACTCTTCGGGTGGGTAGTCCACGACCAAAACACCATCCACACCAGCCGCAGCCGAATCACGGATGAACGCGCCCTTGCCGTGCACCAGATCATATTTTTCAACTGGGTTGGCGTAGCCCATGAGCACGACCGGTGTGTTGTCATCGTCTTTGCGAAATTGTGCCACCATCGCCAGCACCTGTACCATGCCAATGCCTAAAGCCAATGCGCGCTCGCCTGCCTTTTGAATCACAGGGCCATCGGCCATGGGATCGCTAAAAGGAACGCCAAGCTCGATGACATCCGCGCCTGCTTCTACCATGCCATGCATCAGTGCGGGCGTGATATTGGCGAAGGGAAATCCAGCAGTAATGTAGGGAATCAAAGCTTTGCGGCCATCTACTTTTAATTTTTCGAAAGTGGCTTGAATCCGACTCATCGCTTGAACTCCATCACTGATTCTGTTGATTTGCTGGACTGCACTTTGCAGCTAGGGCGGCAGAAAAAATCAGCGCCCGATACGTCCGCAATCGTGCCAATGTCTTTGTCGCCGCGCCCTGATAAATTGACGAGGATGGATTGATCGGTTTTCATAGTTTTAGCTAGCTTCATGGCATAAGCCACCGCATGACTGGATTCCAGCGCGGGAATGATGCCCTCAATGCGGCATAAATAGTGGAATGCCTCGAGCGCCTCCGCATCTGAAATGCCGACGTATTCGGCGCGGCCAATGTCGTGCAGCCAGGCGTGCTCAGGGCCCACACCTGGGTAGTCGAGTCCAGCACTGATGGAGTGCGTCTCAATGATTTGACCATTGTTGTCTTGCAGTAAATACGTCCGATTGCCATGTAGCACACCCGGTGTGCCGCCGATGATAGATGCGGCATGCTTGCCTGTCGCGATGCCAAGCCCTGCCGCCTCGACACCAATCAAGCGCGTATTTTCGTGCTGGATGTAAGGGTAGAAGATACCCATGGCATTGCTACCACCCCCGACGCACGCCACAACAGCATCGGGTTGCTTATCGTTGCCTAGATGCGCCAAATGAACGGGCATTTGTGTGAGGCATTCCTCACCAATTACGCTTTGAAAATCGCGCACCATCATTGGGTAAGGGTGCGGCCCAGCCACCGTGCCAATGATGTAGAACGTATTTTCGACATTGGTCACCCAGTCACGTAGTGCTTCGTTGAGTGCATCCTTCAAAGTCTTGCTACCCGATTCCACGGGCACAACCGTTGCCCCCAAAAGCTTCATGCGGTACACATTTGGGCTTTGGCGCTTGATGTCTTCCGAGCCCATATACACAATGCATTCAAGTCCGTATCGCGCACAGATCGTGGCGGTCGCCACGCCGTGTTGCCCCGCGCCAGTCTCTGCAATGATGCGCGGCTTGCCCATGCGCTTAGCCAGCATGGCTTGTCCAATGGTGTTGTTGATTTTGTGTGCGCCCGTGTGATTCAAGTCTTCACGTTTTAAATAGATTTGCGCACCACCCATCTCTTGGCTCATTCGAGCAGCGTGGTACACGGGCGAGGGACGTCCGACAAAGTGCGCTAATTCGTATTTGAATTCGCGAATGAACTCTGGATCGTGCTGATATTTGGCGTAAGCGTCTTTGAGCTCATTGATGGCGTGCGTCAAGGTCTCAGAGACAAAACTGCCGCCGTAAGGGCCAAAGTGGCCAGTGTTATCGGGTTGTTGGTAAGCGTACATAAAAAGCTAGAAATTAAATGGCTGTGTCAGCACGGCGCACAGCATGAATGAAGTTGGTGATTTTTTGCGGATCTTTGAATCCCTTGACGTCAGCTATTTCTACGCCCGAACTGACATCCACCGCCCACGGTTTAACGAGGGCTATGCCTTCTGCGACATTTGCAGGCGTCAATCCACCACTCAAAACGAGGGGAAGCTTGACGTTTGTTGAAAGCTGTGACCAATTAAATGCATTCCAGTTAAATGTTTTGCCGCCGCCGCCGTAACCTGTAACCAGTGTGTCCAGCAAAATAGCGCAGGCTTCTTTATAGTGCGCTGCGTATTTTACAAGGTCAAAGCTAGCTTCTTCGCCAACGGAAATACGTGCTGCTTTCATGAAAGGCCGTTTAATCGATGCGCAATACTCAGGGGTTTCTATGTGATCGTCGCCATGAAATTGCAAAAGCACCGTTGGAATGGCCTCGCAGGCCTTATGGATATTGATCTGTAGCTCATTCACAAAGAGCAAAACTGGTGTGACAAATGGCGGCAAACGCTTGGCAAGCTCTGCCGCACGACTAATCGAAACGGATCTTGGGCTTTTGTCAAACATCACAAAACCAATCGCGTCTACACCTGCAAGTACAGCCGCATCGACGTCTTGCTCTCTGGTCAGTCCACAAATCTTGATTTTTGTCATATCAGTCCGTAAGCGAATAAAGGCGTGGTGGGCAAACCCCATTTTGCCTCGTAAGTAGGGCCCAAAAAGTAGAGGCCATCTGGTGAAAACGTGGGGGCAGCCACTTTGCGACTTTTGGCATCCAGTACAGTTTTCATCCATTCAGGAGGCTCGGTGCCCTGCCCTACGGCGATTAAGCAGCCCATGATATTACGGATCATGTGATGTAAAAAAGCGTTTCCCTCAAACTCGAAGCGCCAATAACGCTGACCGTGATCCTGATAGCGCTCACCTCGGCAGGCGATATCAATTTTTAGTAAATTTTTAACTGGGGATAGCGCTTGACACTGAGAAGCGCGGAATGAGCTGAAATCATGCTCGCCAATCAAATAATTCGCCGCCAGCCGCATAGGCTCTAATTCCAGCGGACGATGCGCCCAGCCCACGCGCCTAGCATCAAGGCTAGGCCGGACATGTGACTCCAAAAGTGCGTAGGCATAACGGCGTGTGATGGCGCTACCTCGGCAATGGAATTCGCGGGGCACTTGCATTGCCCATTGCACGGCAATGTCTTTAGGCAAATGTGTATTGGTACCGCGCACCCAAGAGGATGCGTCGCGCTCGACTTCGGTATCGAAATGCACGACTTGCATGTGGCCGTGAACACCTGAATCGGTACGCCCTGCGCACAGCGTGTGAATGCGAGTCGTCGTCGTTATATCTGCAAATAAGTTGAGCCCAGCCTCTAATTTATCTTGGACAGTCAGACCATCCGCCTGGCTTTGCCAGCCGTGATAGCCTGTCCCAAGATAACTAATGCCTAAAGCCCAACGCAAAAGACTTCAACCTAGCCGCGCAAGCATCTGATGCGCGAGTGTCACAATTTGTGGATGCGCATTTTGATGAATCACTTCCTCAATCAGTGCTCTGGCTCCCGCCTTATCGCCAATTGACAGATACTCTTCAGCAAGCGCAAGTCTAGGATCTTCTGCCAGATGCTCCATGCCCGCAGGCACAAAGTCTGAGGGATGTGTCGGCAGATCGAGTGTTAAAGAGCTCAAATCAAAATCAATCAAACCACTTCCTGCATGCGGCTCTGGAATAACCGAGGGTCCTGATGTGGGTAGATTTACCGTGGTGGGCTGAGGCACAAAGGATAGGCTATTGTTGTTATACGCAGATTGATTTGCGGGAGCAGGCTCAGTCACAGCAAACGCGGAACCCGTCACCTTGAATAATGAATGCGCAGATCCAATATCTCGCGCCAGCATACGGGCTTTTGACCAATCGTCCCCTTCGCCGTCCGTCAATAAATGAAGCTCTTGCGCGCCCATATCAAAGGCATCAATATCTTGGCGCTTGGCATAAATCTCTAAAAGCTTAACTTGGACATCTGTACGTTTTGGCGAATGACGCTTGGCTTCTTTCAAAATTTCCTCAGCCTGAACATCACGGTTGTAAGCCAAATAAACATCGGCCTCGGCGATAGGATCAACATCGCCTGTCACGGTTGACAGCTGACTCGGTGCGTACACCATAGTGGAGCTTGCATCGTGCGCAAGTGTTTCTTGTGTATCCACCTCACTGGCGCCCATGGGACCGAAAATTGTATCTGTTGGTGGCTGGCGCGTAGGGGAGAAATTAATAGTCGAATCCTGCGTTGCACCAAAAGCCCGTGCGCGCCTGCGGGATCTCACTGCCATCAATGCCCCTAGCAAAAGCACTAGGCCAGTGATACCCGCAACAGGTAACGCCAACGGGCTCATCAATGCTTGATCTATCAATGAGGGTTCGGCTTGCGGTGGCAAAGGCAAAGGTCGTGGTGCCGACGCGGGTAAAGCCACAGGGACGGCAACGTTAGGGGTCGACACGACCGCAACAGGCGGTGTGGCTACCGCAGGAACAGGTACGGGAGTACCCGCTAATTTACTGAGCTCACTAATATTTTTATTGAGCTCAGACGATCTTGCCGCAACATCAGCCGCAGCGCGCTCTTTTGCGATCTTGTCTTCAGCCGCATTAGCCTTACCTGCTTGCGTCGGTTTGGCCAGAGTTAAGCGATCATCCGTCGGTCCAGCGCCTTGCTTATCTTGCACTTTGGCCACTACTTTGCCAGATGCATTGCGACCCGATTCCTTATCTAAATTTGCAGTCGCGTTATTGGCTAATTTTTTGCGATACTCATTAAAGTCGCGCGCTTGCGCTTTGATACTGTTTTTTGCTTCCTGCACTTTGGTAGCCACAGCTTCTTCAGCTGTCGGCATATCAATGACCACGCCAGCCTTTAAACGGTTGACATTGCCATCAACAAAAGCCTGCGGATTGCTGCGCAGCATCGCGACTAGCATTTGGTCAAGTGAAACACCCTCAGGCTTGTTAGCCGCAGCAATTGCAGCAGCCGTATCACCTTTTTTAGTTTTTAAAGCATTTTTTGAGCTTGATTTGGGTTTGACTGGCGCCGCTTGTTTGGCGCGTAATAAAGATTCGTCGATCTGCGTTTTGACAGTAAACCCGTCTGAGGGAGTGGTGAGCGCGGGACTGACTAGTGGCTCAGGCGTACTACTAGACGAGAGCATAGGCAAAGTTGGCGCGGGTGCGACTAAAGCTTGGTTAGGCGTTGCTGGAGGATCAAGTAGCACCGTGTAGTCACGCAGCATACGTCCTGCATTCCAAGTAATCTCCAACACCAAGTCAACAAAGGGCGCTGTGACGGGTTGACTGCCGCGCACCTCCAAGATCGCACGTCCATCCGCGCGACGTTTACCCGTCACGATTAGCTGGGCCACCGTAGCCGAATAATCTAGGCCAGCCGACTTAAATGCTTCGGCATTTGCGATGCCTACGCGCAAAGAATTAGATTCTTCTGGCGAAATTTCAGGCACTTCAATTTCAGCAACTAAAGGTTGCCCTAAAAACGACAATACACTGAGGCGACCTAACGTTAATGCCTGAGCATTGAAACCTAAGGTTAGGCCGAAGGCAAGAACCAAGCGTCCAAAGCAAGCAATTTTTATCATACGGCGGATTGTAGGAGTATGCGCAGCATACGGCGCAGCGGTTCGGCAGCGCCCCATAGCAATTGATCGCCAATCGTGAACGCGCCCAGATATTCAGGTCCCATGGCAAGTTTGCGCACGCGTCCAACTGGAATTTGCAGCGAACCCGCAACTACGGCTGGTGTCAAATGCTTTTCCGTCTCTTCGCGCACGTTGGGCACATATTTCACCCAAGCGTTATCGTTGGCAATGATGGCTTCCAAATCAGCCAGCGGCACATTCTTTTTGAGCTTGAAAGTAAGCGACTGCGAATGGCAACGCATCGCGCCCACGCGAACGCAGGTCTCGTCAATGGGTATCGGGGATGAACCAAAGTCTGCGCCAAGTCCAAGAATCTTATTTGTCTCAGCGCCGCCCTTCCACTCTTCCAAGCTCGTGCCGTCACCGTTGTCTCGGTCAATCCAAGGGATTAAATTACCGCCCAGTGGAATTCCTCGGAAATGCTCGGTCTCAGCCGCACTGAACGTGCGCTGTTTGTCGGTAATCTTGCGGTCAATTTCTAAGATGGCGGATTTAGGATCGTCCAGCAAATCTTTGACTTCGGCGTACAGCGAGCCATACTGCGTAATCAGTTCACGCATATTGGCCGCACCCCCGCCCGATGCGGCTTGGTAAGTGTGCGCATTCATCCACTCGACCAATCCAGCTTTAAACAAACCGCCCACGCCCATGAGCATGCAGCTTACCGTGCAGTTACCGCCAATGTAATCTTTCACCCCGCGAGCCAGAGCTGCATCAATTACGTTACGGTTCACAGGATCGAGCACGATAACTGAGTCTTTATTCATGCGCAGCGTTTTAGCAGCGTCAATCCAATAACCTGTCCAACCCGCAGCGCGAAGCTTAGGATAAATCTCGGTCGTGTAGTCCCCACCTTGTGCCGTGATGATGATGTCGCATTTTTTGAGGCTAGTGATATCAAAACCATCTAGCAGTTTCGTTTCGTTTTTGGCTTGTGCAGGGGCACGTCCACCCGCGTTAGAGGTAGAAAAAAAGATTGGTTCGATGAGATCGAAATCTCCCTCAGCAGTCATGCGGTCAATCAAAACCGATCCCACCATGCCGCGCCAACCGACTAAACCAACAACATTCCCTACCTTGCTCCTATTACTCATCACAAAACCTTTAAGCTACAGCGTTATAAAAGACTCTCATTTTAGTTGACTCAAGCCCGCTTTCCCTATGAAAAACGACTCAATCGAACAAATATCGATCTCTATTGATGCGGCGCAGGCATATCTGCAACAACTTGTGCCTGTCATCGACGAAATAGAACCTCTCGTATCGCTTCACCTAGCTTTAGGTCGAGTGCTCGCCAACGACATCATTTCTCCTATCAGCGTACCCCCTCACGACAACTCTGCCATGGATGGCTACGCCTTTCATTCAAGCGCATTTAGCGGCTGCAACGATGGCGATGGCATTTTAGAACTCGCCATCGTCGGCAAAGCCTTAGCTGGCATGGCGTGGAGCGGCTCAGTTGGCGGCAACGAATGCGTACAAATCACCACTGGTGCGGTCATGCCAAGCGGCTGCGATACGGTCGTGCCATCCGAACTCGTCACCCTCGCGGGTACTCCCATTCGTCCCTCCATCCAATTTCCG
>JANPAY010000468.1:0-7911 GCA_031430155.1 Comamonadaceae bacterium | reverse complement strand
TTCAGCATTCCGCGGCGAGTAGAAGTTTTTGTTGTGATATCAGCCATGAAAATTCTCCATTAGTAAAAAAGATGGTGCTTCAAAATTCAACTTGCCATTGGAGCGGAAATTTAAACCTCTAAGACTAGGGCTTTCCCTATATTTGTCGCGCCGAGGTCAGGGTGTGATTTAGAGTCAACGCAAATACAGCCCTCGCGTTGGTATAGGCATGGGGTCGTCCCATTCCAACCACATAGGGGATCGTTATGGATTTAAAAATCATTGCATCCGTTCTCAGTTTCACTTTAGCAAGTGCTGCACTTGCACAAGCGCCTGCCACACCAAGCCCTCAAGATTCAGGCACTCACTCCAGCGTGGCGCAGCGTGAAGCGAATCGACAAAAGCGAGTTGAGCAAGGCGTCTCGTCTGGACAATTAACCCCTAGAGAAACAGCCAATATCCAAAAACGCGAAGCCAAACTCGATACCGACAAAGCCGCCGCTAAAGCCGACGGTAAAGTTACTTTCACCGAGCGTCAACAATTACGCCGTGATGAAAAACAAGTGAATCATGCCATTGAGCATCAAAAGCATGATCGGCAAAGAGTTGCGCCAGCCGGGAAGTAACCCAGCCGGGCGGCTTACTGACAACTAAAACTCGCAGCATCCTCAACGTTGCCGGAGCCGTTGTATTTTGCGAATTTAGGATAAGCACAGAGTGGGCGCGAGCGATTGGATGACCAATTTTTCGGCACCTCTGCGTTCGCGCTGCGAGCTGTTGCCACCACACTGTCAGGTGCAATGCCTTGCTCTACCCACTTCACCAGCGAGGTCAGCATGTCGAACTGGTCAGCAGCAGGCCCGCCGCTGCAATGGTTCATGCCCGGCACAGGGAAATAGCGTGCAAAATTGGCCGCCGTGCCGCCTTGTGCGGCGTTCACACGCTCCACCCATTGGCGCGTGTCTTCTGCCGAAAAAATCGGATCACTCACGCCGTGGTACAGCATCACCTTGGCACCGCGTGCTTTGAGCGCCGCTAAATTGCTGGGCGATTCGTGCTGCGGTGGACTCATGAGTGACATGCCCGCTTCTTTGTACGTATCGTTGGTAGCATTGAAGAGCGGCAAGCGCTCGTCAGCCTTGATCGTCATAGCATTCACGGGAGTAGGTGGAACGCTAAACACCGTGCTGACGGAGAGCGGATCGAGCGCCAGCGAATTGGCAAACTTCCACTTGGCCCAGTCGTTGCCAGCCACACCAATGTCGTGTGGGAAGCTACTGTAAATAGGCTTGGAAGCCCCGTCTACATTGATTGCGCCACCTGCAAACACGTTTGCCACCACTCGTTTTTGTGCTGTCGTTAAACATTGCCCCGCTGCATCACGCTGATCGCCTGCGCACGCTGGCACATCGCGCTGTACATCAAAGGCAGCTTGGCAAGCCTGCGTCGCCATCACCATGCCATCCTTTGCGCCATCGAGTGCATCGCATTTAGCTAGGATGGTGTTTGCCACCGTTTGGCGCTCGGCAGCGGTAAAGCCCGTGCCTAGGTCCGCAATGCGCGGCGCTTGTGCACTGAGTGGATGCGGTGCCGTTGCGCCAGCGGTTGCCAATGGTGCCCATTGCTGCGCGCCCCACAGTTGAGCCAATGCCGCGTTAGGTAAACGATAGCCAGGTGCACCCGCCAAATAGCCATCGTACTGGTCGCCAAAACGTGACATCGCGACCATCGTATGCCTGCCGCCGTTCGAACAGCCACCGATGTAGCTACGATCAGGCGCTTTACCGTAAGCCTCACCAATTAAGGCTTTGGCCATCGGTGTGAGTTTGCCAACGGCTTGGTAGCCGTAATCCAAACGCGACTGCGGCTCTGCGCCAAACACCGCCGTTTGTGCACCTGTATGACCTGCGTCTGAGCTAATCACCGCAAAGCCTTGCGCCAGTGCACCCGTCACAGGTCCACCGCCCAATGCGCCCACGGCTGGCTGCACCACGCCATCTAAACCACCGTTACCTTGGTAGAAAAAGCGACCATTCCAAGCATTCGGCAAGCGCATTTCAAAACCAATGGCGTAGTCACGACCATCCGAGCCCTTGCGTTTGAACATTTGGCCTTTGACAAGGCAGTGCGCACCCGCCACATAGGCGGAAGACTGTCCACCAACCATGACGCTGCCAGCCGCGACAGAAGCAACCGAGTCAATGCTGGTGTTATCAAATTTAAAGGTTGACGCCAACGCCTCGCATTGCCCCAACGCCTTACCTACTGCGGCTTGCAGTTGGACGGGTTGAACGTTGCTGCCACCTAAATTGGCGCAGCCTAAAAGGAAAACGCTGCTTACGGCTCCTGTCAGCGAGATCTTGAGTGCGGTTTTCATAGGATTATTTTCTCTCGGTTAGAGCAAATTAGGAATCCGCTTTGAAATTCAAAGCTGTCACAAAGCCCTTTGCTGTCTCAGAGTCATCCTTCATGCGTTTAGTAAAGCCAGCAATAGTCATAGGCTCAACATGTCCAGCCAATGGCTGCATGAAAGCCACAATATCTGGTAGCGCAAGCGCTGCTCGCAAAGCCGTATTTAAGCGGTCTTGCACATCTGCAGGTGCAGTAGCTGGAGCGAAAAATCCAAACCATTCACGCACAACCAATCCGCCAAAGCCCTGCTCCTTGAAGGTTGGGACGTCTGGTGTATGTGGCGAACGAGCCGCGCCAGACGTTGCCAAAATACGGATTTTTCCACCCTTCAGATGTTGAGGCCAATCACCTAACGGCGATGACATGCCTGCAATTTGACCACCCAATACCTGCGGAATGCCAGGTCCCGAGCCTGGGAAAGGAACGTTTGTAATTTGAAATCCTCCCTGAGCAGCCAACATGCCCGCGAGTAAATGCGGCATCGAGCCTGCGCCTGGGTTGCCAATCGTAGCCGCGCCAGGATTAGCCTTAGCCCATGCCACAAAACCCTTGATGTCTTTGACAGACTCGGGCACTGCAGGTCCCACCACAAACCCATGATCGGTTGCATGACCCGAAGTAATGGGTGCCACATCCGACTGCGCGTATTGGAGCTTGGAATATGAATGCGGATAAATCGTAATCATGGATGCTGGCGTGTACAGCAAATGCGCGCCATCGCCCGCAGCCGCCTTTAGCGTCAAGACTCCGACTTGGCCACCCGCGCCGGGCTTGTTGTCAATCACAACATTGTTGGCATAAGTACCGCGGAGTTTTTCACCCACTCGACGAGCAAAAGCGTCCGTTGTGCCGCCCGGTGGGAAGCCCACAATGATGCGAAGCGTTTCGATTCTGGCTTGGCCAAAAGCGAGTGGGCTAAATGCCGCTGTTGCAGTCAAAGCGCCGCCCGCTTGCAGCATGTCGCGGCGGTTAAAAGTGGAAGTTGTCATGTATTACTCCTAGTTGATAAAAATGAAAATCGCATCGTCAAAAAAATCCCTACAGCCAAACTCAGATGCAACAAGTCAGCCGATTGCAAAAAACCAACAACCTGCCATTTGAGCGCCATTGACAGCAGTCCCAATAACAGGATTAACCCTATAACCGCGCTAATTGCAGCGTGTTTAAACAGCGAAAAAATAAGAATACAAAGTACAGCAATCAAAGCCGCAGCATCACTCACCAAACGTATCCCGGCAAGGCTGACGCACAGAACACCAACCGCGCCACTTGCCACAAAAAAGATCCACGCAAAACGCACGGTACTCGCCACTTGCGACGCAGGATTCACAACAGCAATGGCTAGTAGCGGCAGCGCGCTTATCGCACCCAGCATCGAAAAGAACAAATGCAAGCTTGGCAGTGGATACACGCCAGAAAACCGCAGCACACCTAAAAACGAGGCGATAGCCAATAGCCCGCAGGCCAAGCGCAGTGCGGGTTGGAGACTAGCACGCGATGCACCCCATGCCGTAACGACACAGAGCAAAGCATCGGTCATGGCCAAAGAATTGATCACGTGCTTGCTCGCTTCCACAGCTTGCTTAAAGCCGCCAAAACCAAAATCATGACTGTGACGTAAAGCATTCGTTCGGTTTGCGTCATCCCTTGTGTTGTGATTAAAAAATACAAAAGCGCTGTGGTCGCAGCTAACATGCCGGCAAGAGAAATGGCTTGTAGTCCACGGCTAGCTTGGTCTGCAGCCGAAACGTCGAAGCGCTGAAAGCGCTCAGGTTGAAACTCTGCATGCTGAGGCCGTTCATTGCTCTGCCAACCTGGTCCGGCAAAAACGGCCATGCCTTTATTCCTCCACCCTTTGGTCACCCACGCGGTTTTTAAAATATCGCGGTAGGTCATTAAGTTGCCCCATATCGGATTCCAACTGAGCAGCGGCTTGCGCACGCCATATAAGATTTTTTCACCCTCGCGTTCAGGTGCAAATGTGCCAAACAGCCGATCCCACACAATCAAAATCCCGCCGTAGTTTTTGTCAATGCAATAGTCGTTTTGTCCGTGGTGCACGCGGTGATTGGAGGGCGTAACAAACACACGATCCATCCAACCTAAGCGCCCCACCAGTTCGGTATGCACCCAAAACTGGTACAGCAGATCCACCAAACCTACTATCACAAACACTTTGAATGGAATGCCAAGCAACGCCATTGGCAAATAAAAAACCCAGCCAAACAAAAACCCCGATGAGGTTTGTCGCAGCGCCGTTGATAGGTTGTAGTCTTCGCTGGAATGGTGCACCACATGTGCCGCCCACAGCAGATGAACTTCGTGACCCGCGCGGTGATACCAGTAATATAAAAAGTCGTACAGCAAGAGCGCAAAGACCCAGGTCGCTGGATTTTTCTCGTCCCACGTAAATGCGCCCACCTTGTCCACCATCGCAGCATAAATACCCAGCGCCATCACTCGCGTGATACTGCCTACAAATTGGCTCATGATGCCCAGATGGAGCGAGGTCACGGCATCCGCCGTGCGATACACCTGCAAACCACGCCTACGTGCCAACCAAAGCTCAAGCACCATAGCTAGCAAGAACACAGGGATGGCAAAAACGATGGGACTCATGGCGTTTTGGTTTTATTGCGGTTTGATGATGCCTGCTGCCGTATCCTCATGGAGCGCATCCACCAAACTGGCTCGGTGCGTCAGCACCGCCCTTTGATTGATCGAACCTTTGTCTGTAATCTCACCCTTATCAATCGAGGGCAAGTCCTCTAGAACGATCATCCGCGCCACGCGGCTCGCACTGCCCGTGGACGTTTTAGCCAGCTCATTCATCATGTTTTGAAAGTGCGCAGTAAGCACGGCCTTATCCAGCGCTCGTGCTGCAGGCAACGGGAAAATCATCGCGCCGACTTCTTTCATATTCAGCCCCGTAATCACAGCGTCTTGCACATAGGGTGCACCGGCTGCAATAATTTTGGCGCGCATCGGCCCTACGCTCACAAAGGTGCCAGTGGCAAGCTTAAAGTCTTCGGCAATACGGCCATCAAATTTGAGACCTTGGTGGATGTCCGCATCGTTAATCCACTTCACCGCATCGCCTGTGCAAAAATAACCTTCTTCATCAAAAGATTCTTTGGTGGCCTCTGGGTTTTTCCAATAACCTGGGGTGATGTTGTCGCCCTTGTACCGCACTTCGACCTTGCCATTGCTGGGCACGAGCTTGAGCGAAAGACCCGCTGTAGGCAAACCCAAGTAGCCCGCACGAACGTCTTTGCTGGTAACAAACAAGCCAAATGGCGAGGACTCGGTCATGCCAAGTCCTGTCGTCATCACGATGCGCTCACCAATTTCGCGCTCTTGGCTTTCAAAGAGGCTATCCCAAATCGGCTGTGCCAGTGCTGCGCCTGCATAGAAGAACATTTGGACGCGACTAAGTAATGTTTTGCGTAATTGATCGTCCGTTTTCATCGCGTCTGCGATGTACTCGAATCCTGTTGGTACGTTCAAATAAATGGTCGGCGAAATTTCGCGCAAATTGCGGAAGGTCTCGCCAATTAAGGCTGGCGTAGGCTTGCCCTCGTCAATGTAGATCGTGCCGCCGTTGTACATCAGCAGACCAAAATTGTGATTGCCCGAAAACGTGTGATTCCACGGCAGCCAATCCACCAACGTGTGCCATCCCTCAGCCAGCGCAGGCATAGAGGTTCGCATCTGCTCTTGATTCGCGCACCACATGCGCTGAGTGTTAATGACTGCTTTGGGTAGCTTGGTCGAGCCACTAGTAAACAAAAACTTGACAATCGTGTCGCCGTTCGTCGCTTGCATTGCCGCTTCAACCGCAGGTGCGGCGGGGGTTGCCAGTAATTCAGCATAACCCGAATCTGTATAAATAATTTCCACATCCGCGCCGCAGCATTCCACCGCGGTCGCGTCAATCGCCCTGCCGTAGCGCGTTTTATCCGCCGCAAAAATCAGCCCTGGCGTGAGCGTTTTGAGCACATGGCGTAATTTTTCAAAATCTTGGCTAACGAGTGAATATGCGCTCGACACCGAGCAATACGGCACACCTGCATAGATACAACCGAGGATGAGTTGCGCGTGCTCCAAGTCGTTTTCTGACAAAATCGCCACAGGGCGATCGGCTGACAGGCCACGCTGGATAAGGCCTGCCGCAATGCGGCGAGCGCCACTCAATGCGTCACCCCACATCAAATATCGCCACTCACCCTTTGTTCCATCAGGGTTTTTGACGCGCTGCGCCATAAATATTTTCTCAGGATGATCCGCTGCATTTTGTATGAAGCGATCTGTGATGCGAGTCGCATAGTCACCCAGCGGAACAGATCGCAAATACTGAACGCCATCGGCTCCGTTTGTGACCTCGCCAGTCGTCACGCCAAATTTAAATTCACGGTACTTCGGAGTTGTCATTTTGAAATCCTAGGCTTTCACTTTGTCTTTGCCGTGCTCTAAAAACGCCTTAATCCGCGCCTTAGCTTCGGGGGCAGATTGTGCAACCGATGCCAAGAGCGACTCGGTAAAGAAACCGTGATCCGCTGGTTGCTCGGCAATCCGCGGCAAGCCGTGCATGAGCGCGTAATTAGTCATGGGTTCGTTTTGTGCAATGCGTTTTGCCAATTCGATGGCTTTATTAAGTGCACCTTGTTTGTCTTCGCCTGCAGGCTCAAAATATTGCGCAAATCCAAGCTGCACGCACTGCTCACCTTTAAATACGCGGCCTGTCAGCATCATGTCCATCATGCGGTGCGCACCTATCAATTTGGGCACGCGCACCGAGCCGCCGCCGCCGACAAAGATGCCGCGCGAGCCTTCGGGTAGCGCATAAAACGTCGTTTCGTCCATCACACGGATGTGGCATGACGTCGCCAATTCCAGCCCGCCGCCCACCACCGCGCCATGCAACGCGGCAATCACGGGGATACGGCCAAACTCAATATTGGTCAAGATGCGATGCCACGAACGCGAATGATGAACGCCCTGCACCGCGTCGCGCTCTTTAATCTCAGACAAATCAAGCCCCGCACAAAAGTGATCGCCCTCACCATCAATCACAGCTGCCTTCACGGTTGCTGGCAAATTGTCAAACGCGTGCTCAAGTGCAGCCATGAGTCCGTCGGACAGCGCATTGCGCTTTTTGCAGCGCATGAGACGCACAATGGCGATGTCGCCTTGCACATCAACAGAAATTTCGGAAAGCGATGGGACAACTGAACTCATGTGGGACTCATTTCAAGAATAAAACATTTGATTAGTTACTTTAATCAAATGTCATCGTCTTTGACCTAGTATTTACCCTATAAACACATGCATTTAAATTCATAATAATTAGTAAAACTAATCAAATTAAGAGAAAAACCATGAGTCTCAACCGCATTATTGGCTATCAGCTCGTGCAAGCAGGCATCGTGACAGGTGCTAACTTTATGCGGGCAGTAGGCAAGCCGCACAAGCTACGTCCAGTTGAGTTCACCATCCTGCAACTCATCCGCGAGACGCCGC
>JANPAY010000467.1:0-1989 GCA_031430155.1 Comamonadaceae bacterium | reverse complement strand
CGCCAGCAGCAAATTTCTTCACGTCAGCCACGATGGTTTGGTAGTCAGAGTGACCAAACGGTGTGTACTTCTCGTCGATGTCGCTGTCTTTCACGCCTTTAGATTTGAGGTAAGCACGCAAAATTTTGTTGGTTGTACGCGGATACACATAGTCCGTACCGAGTAGCACCCAGCGCTTTGCTGCGCCGCCATCTTTGCTCATCAAATAATCAACAGCAGGAATCGCTTGTTGGTTAGGCGCTGCGCCTGTGTAGAACACGTTTTTAGAGAGCTCTTCACCTTCGTATTGCACAGGGTAGAACAAGAGACCATTCAGCTCTTCAACCACGGGCAATACTGATTTACGTGACACCGAAGTCCAGCAACCAAACATCACAGCAACTTTGTCTTGTGTGAGCAGTTGCTTGGTTTTTTCAGCAAAGAGTGGCCAGTTTGATGCTGGATCAACCACCACAGGCTCTAGCTTCTTGCCGAGTAAGCCGCCCTTGGCATTGATCTCATCAATCGCCATCAAGACGGTGTCTTTGAGCACGGTTTCAGAAATGGCCATCGTGCCCGACAAGCTGTGAAGCACGCCGACTTTGATGGTACCTCCAGATTGAGCATAAGACGGCAAAGCTGCCAAACTAGTCAGAGCAGATGCAACCGCTAAGGCCTTCAATGTAAAACGACGCTTCATGATGCTTCCTTTAAGTTAAGAAAATGAGATACCCCAAAACGAGGGCACTGATGTGCCATGCACAAGCTGTGCCAGCTTTTGCAAATTGCGTTGGTGTAAACCCGAAGTGTTTGGATGAAGTACTGGCATGTGACTTGCGTAAACTAAGGTTATGGAACTCACCCCGCGCGAAAAAGACAAATTGCTTATCTTCACTGCCGCCCTCTTGGCGGAACGACGCAAGGCGCGTGGTTTGCGACTGAACTATCCAGAGAGCATTGCCCTTATTAGTGCCGCCGTCATGGAAGGTGCACGCGACGGTAAAACTGTCGCACAGTTAATGAGCGAAGGGCGCACTATTTTAACGCGGGCGGATGTCATGGACGGCATTGCCGACATGATTCCCGATATACAAATCGAAGCGACTTTCCCAGACGGCACCAAGCTGGTGACCGTGCATCAACCCATTGTTTGATTGGAGATTTCTTATGCGCCATCTCAGTGTTTTTATGTTCTCTTTAGTGTTCACCCATGTTGCATTCGCACACGAAGGACACGGCCTAGAAGGTGCGCATTCGCACCCAAGTGATGCATGGGGATTTTTGATGCTGGGGCTCGTTGTCGGATTGGCGGTTTGGTTTAGCCGCAAGAAATAAGGGAGTCAACATGACACCTGGCGAATTCCTTGTTGATGATGGCGAGCATGTGCTGAATCACAATCGCCGAACTGTGCGGCTTGTTGTGGCGAATACGGCTGACCGCCCGATCCAAGTCGGCTCGCACTATCACTTTGCCGAAGTCAACGATGCGCTAAGGTTTGATCGCGCTTTAGCGCGTGGCATGCGGCTCAATATCGCATCGGGCTTGGCGGTGCGCTTCGAGCCCGGTCAACAGCGTACCGTGGAACTGGTGGACTATGCGGGAAGCCGCATGGTGTATGGCTTTCAAGGCAAAACACAAGGGGCAGTTTGATGGCAACCATTGGTAAGCGCGCCTACGCAGAAATTTTTGGCCCAACGGTCGGTGACCGCGTGCGCTTGGCGGATACCGAGCTGATTGTTGAAGTCGAAGCGGACTACACGCTGCGAGCGGGCAGCTACGGCGAAGAAGTGAAATTTGGCGGCGGCAAAACCATCCGCGACGGCATGGCGCAATCGCAACGCACCCGCGATGGCACCGGCAGCGGCCCTGAGGCCGGGGGCGCGGTCGATTGCGTGATGACCAACGCACTCATCCTGGATCATTGGGGCATCGTGAAGGCCGACATCGGCCTGAAGGGCGGTCGCATTGTCGGCATCGGCAAGGCGGGCAACCCGGATGTGCAGCCGGGC
>JANPAY010000466.1:0-5629 GCA_031430155.1 Comamonadaceae bacterium | reverse complement strand
AGGTATTTCGCACTGGAAGGCACAAGGGCTGGACTTCTCGCGCTTGTTGGCTGTGCCAAACGTCGCAGCTAGTGTGGTGAAATTCCACATCGAAAATCAAAACCATGGTTTAGAAAAAGCACTCGACAACATCTTGATTGAAAAATCAAAGCCAGCGATTGAACGCGGCGAAAAAGTCAAATTCATCGAGCAAACGCGTAACGTGAACCGATCCGTTGGTGCGATGTTGTCTGGCGCTCTCACCAAAGCACGCCCCGAAGGCTTGCCAGACGACACGATTCACATTCAGTTGGAGGGCACAGGCGGGCAATCGTTTGGCGCGTTCTTGGCCAAGGGCATCACGCTCTACCTCATCGGGGACGCGAACGACTACACGGGCAAGGGCTTGTCTGGCGGACGCGTAGTGGTGCGCCCTAGCATCGACTTTAGAGGTGACCCAACCCGCAACATCACGACGGGCAACACCGCGCTCTACGGCGCAACCAGCGGCGAAGCGTTTTTTAGCGGCGTCGCAGGTGAGCGCTTTGCGGTACGCCTCTCAGGTGCAACGGCTGTTGTAGAAGGCACGGGCGACCATGGCTGCGAATATATGACGGGCGGCACGGTAGCGGTGCTTGGCAAAACAGGCCGCAACTTCGCTGCAGGCATGAGCGGTGGCTTGGCCTATGTGTACGACGAAGATGGCACGTTTGCCGAGCGTTGCAACACGGCGATGGTGAGTATGGAGCGGGTGCTCACTGCCAAAGAGCAAGAAACAGCTCTTGACAAAGCCATATGGCATAAGGGCTTGGCGGACGAAGTGCAGCTCAAAACGCTATTAGAAGATCACCACCGCTGGACGGGTAGCAAGCGCGCACGCGAACTCTTGGATAACTGGAATACGGCTCGAACCAAGTTCGTCAAAGTGTTCCCGAACGAATACAAGCGCGCGCTGGGCGAAATGGCGGCTGCGAAGGCGAAGGCACTGGCTGCGCCTGCGAAAGATAAATCATCCAAAGCTGCTGTTGCCGCTTAATCGACATAGAAATCGGAGCTAGACATCATGGGAAAAATCACAGGATTCATGGAAATCGAACGCTTGGAAGAGGGTTACAAACCCGTCCCCGAGCGACTCAAGCATTACAAAGAATTTGTCATCGGGCTGGACGAGGCAGGATCGAAGCTACAAGCCGCGCGCTGTATGGATTGCGGCACACCGTTTTGCAACAATGGCTGCCCTGTCAACAACATCATCCCCGATTTCAATGATCTTGTTTACTCAGGCGATTGGAAGAACGCGATTACCGTGCTGCACAGCACGAACAACTTCCCAGAGTTCACGGGACGCATCTGCCCTGCACCTTGCGAAGCAGCTTGTACGCTGAACGTCAACGACGACGCAGTCGGTATCAAATCGATTGAACACGCCATCATTGACAAAGCTTGGCAAGAGGGCTGGGTCACGCCCGTGATTGCTAAACACAAGACAGGCAAAAAGATTGCAGTAGTCGGCTCGGGTCCAGCAGGCATGGCCGCAGCGCAGCAGTTAGCGCGAGCGGGTCATGACGTCACGCTATTTGAAAAGAATGACCGCGCGGGCGGCTTATTGCGTTACGGCATTCCCGATTTCAAAATGGAAAAATCGCATATCGACCGCCGTGTGGAGCAGATGAAAGCTGAGGGCGTGACCATCCGCACCAGCGTTTTGATTGGTAATTTCCCCAAAGACTCCAAAGTCACAAATTGGGCAAAAGAGACGATTAGCGCCGAACAACTCAAAAAAGATTTTGATGCCGTGCTGCTGACAGGCGGCTCCGAGCAATCGCGTGACCTGCCCGTGCCTGGGCGCGAGAACGCTGGCATTCACTTTGCCATGGAGTTTTTGCCACTGCAAAACAAGGTTAATGCAGGTGACAAACTCAAAGACCAGCTACGTGCCGATGGCAAGCACGTCGTCGTGATTGGCGGCGGCGATACGGGCAGCGACTGCGTGGGCACCAGCATTCGCCACGGCGCAAAAAGCGTCACGCAATTTGAAGTGATGCCGCAGCCACCCGAGGAAGAGAACCGCCCTATGACGTGGCCATATTGGCCACTGAAACTGCGCACCAGCTCTAGCCACGACGAGGGCTCTGAAAAGGGAATGCTGGGACGCGAATTCGCGATCTCCACCAAATCCTTCAGTGGCAAAGATGGCGTCGTTACTGAGCTCACCACCGTTCGCATCGAGATGAAAGACGGCAAGATGGTGGAAGTGGCAGGATCAGAGCAAACCTACAAAGCCGACCTCGTTTTATTGGCGATGGGGTTTGTCAATCCCGTGGCAACTGTTTTGGAAGCCTTCGGCGTAGACAAAGACGCACGCGGCAATGCCAAGGCATCGACCGAATTTGATGGCGGCTACAAAACCAACGTAGCAGGCGTGTTCGCCGCAGGTGATATGCGCCGTGGGCAATCGCTGGTCGTTTGGGCGATCCGCGAAGGCCGTCAAGCAGCTCGGGCTGTGGATGAATTTTTGATGGGTGCGACTAATCTACCGCGTTAATTTTTGCATGGCAGAATAGCGCGATGCTAGAGAACTTAGTCACCTGCCAAAACGTCACCTTTTCGTATCCTGCTGCTCGCAGCGATCGGGTGATTTTGGACAACATCACACTGTCCATCCCTCGGGGCAAAGTCACGGCTATTATGGGTGCGTCGGGGGGTGGCAAGACCACGGTTTTGCGCCTTATCGCGGGGCAATACACCGCCAATAGCGGGCAAGTCGCATTTGATGGCGCAGATGTAGGCTCGATGAACCAAACCGACTTGTACGCCATGCGCCGCCGTATGGGCATGCTGTTTCAATTCGGCGCGCTGTTTACGGATTCCACTGTGTTTGATAACGTGGCGTTTCCGCTGCGCGAGCATACAGAGCTGTCCGAAGCCATGATTCGCGACATTGTGCTGATGAAGCTCAACGCCGTGGGGCTGCGTGGTGCACGAGATTTGATGCCTTCAGAGATTTCTGGCGGCATGGCACGTCGCGTGGCACTTGCCCGCGCGATTGCGCTAGACCCCGATCTCATCATGTATGACGAGCCGTTTGCAGGACTCGATCCTATTTCGCTGGGCACGGCGGCTAGGCTTATTCGGACACTCAACGATTCTCTGGGCATTACCAGCGTCATCGTGTCGCACGATTTAGAAGAAACCTTCCACATTGCCGATCAGGTCATCGTGCTGGCCAACGGCAAAATTGCCGCAGAGGGCACGCCAGCTATGGTTCGCAATAGTACCGATCCTTTGGTGCATCAGTTTGTCAATGCCCTGCCCGACGGCCCTGTACGCTTTCACTATCCCGCAAAAACAGTAGCGGAAGATTTTGCAACGCAGGAAGATGCCGCATGAATGCAGTCTCTCAATTTTTAGAAAACATCGGCTCGGCCGTTCGCGGCAAACTAGCAGAGATTGGCTATGGCGCAGCGCTGTTCGCCAAGCTATTTGCTCATGGGGGGGCATGCCTCAAACGATTTGGCTTGGTGCGCGATCAAGTACATTTTTTAGGCAATTACTCGCTCTCCATCATTGCTATCTCAGGTCTGTTTGTTGGTTTTGTGCTTGCGCTTCAGGGCTACTACACCTTGCAGCGCTATGGCTCTGCCGAGGCGCTGGGTTTGCTGGTGGCACTGAGCCTCGTGCGCGAACTCGGTCCTGTTGTCACGGCGCTTTTGTTTGCAGGACGCGCAGGCACATCGCTGACCGCTGAAATTGGCCTTATGAAAGCGGGCGAGCAGTTATCCGCTATGGAGATGATGGCGGTTGACCCCGTCAAACGCATCCTAGCACCGCGCTTTTGGGGAGGCGTGATCGCGATGCCGATGCTGGCGGCTGTGTTTAGCGCCGTCGGCATTATTGGCGGCTGGGCGGTCGGTGTTTTGATGATTGGCATTGATGGCGGCTCGTTTTGGAGCCAAATGCAAGGCGGCGTAGATTGGTGGCATGACGTGGGCAATGGCGTTGTTAAAAGCCTCGTATTTGGTGTGACGGTGACTTTTGTGGCACTCTTGCAAGGCTACCTTGCAGATCCAACGCCCGAGGGCGTATCCCGTGCCACCACACGTACCGTGGTGATGGGATCGCTGGCAGTGCTGGGCTTAGATTTCATCTTGACTGCCCTGATGTTTAGTATTTGAAAAAAATGAATTCTGGAGTGAAAAATGACACGTTCTAAAAATGATATTTGGGTCGGACTCTTTGTGGTTATTGGCTTTGCAGCGATTTTGTTTTTGGCGCTGCAATCGGCCAATCTACTGAGCCTCAGCTTTGACTCCAACTACAAAGTGACAGCCAAGTTCGACAACATTGGCGGCCTCAAACCCAAAGCAGCCGTCAAGAGCGCGGGCGTGGTGGTCGGACGCGTAGAGTCGATCACGTTTGACGATAAGACATTCCAAGCAAAAGCCGTGCTCTCCATGCAGAACAAGTTTGCATTCCCCAAAGACAGCTCACTCAAAATTTTGACGAGTGGTCTATTGGGCGAGCAGTACATTGGTATTGCGGCTGGCGCAGAAGATAAAAACTTAGCCAATGGTGATGCGATTAGTGCCACTCAATCTGCCATCGTTTTAGAAGATTTGATTAGTAAATTTTTGTACAGCAAAGCAGCTGATAACTCAGATAGCAAAGCTGATAGCACAGGTACAAAGGCGAAATGATGCAAAGCGCATGGCGACTTCTTTTTCCGGCAATGCTGTTGCTGGCCTTTGCAGGCTGCGCGACGGGGCCTAGCGCGAATCCAGCCGATCCTTTAGAACCCATGAATCGCAGTATCTATAAGTTCAACGATGCGGTGGATGGCGCGGTTCTCAAACCTATGGCAAATGGCTACAAAGCTGTTGTGCCATCGCCCGTGCGGCAAGGCGTCACTAACTTCTTTAACAACATTGGCGATGTGTGGTCCATGATCAATCACGCACTGCAATTCGAAATCGTTAACGCAGGGAAGACAGCCGTGCGTTTAGGAATTAATACGATTTTTGGTATTGGTGGTATTTTTGATATAGCAACTGATGCAGGCATTCAACCACCCAAAGCTGACCTTGGGCAGACGCTTGGCAAATGGGGCATTCCAAGCGGCCCTTATGTCGTGATTCCGATTTTGGGACCCTCCAGTGTGCGTGATGGCACAGGCACCGTCACAGCCACCTACTACGATCCTGTCAACAGAGTCTCCGATAACGCAACGCGTAATGTGCTCACCGTCACGCGTATTGTGGACATCCGCACACAGCTACTCAACGCAACCGATGCGGTCGATACCATTGCGCTCGATAAATACACTTTTGTTCGAGATATTTATCTTAAGCGCAGACAAAATATGATCAAACCGCAAAAACCTGTCGCCGATGACGACATTGACTACTCGGCCGAAGATCCTGCAAAACCCACTCCAGATCAATCGTTACCAAAATTGCCAGCGATTCCCATCCCGTCTGGTATTTTGAGGTAGTCGCGTCGTCCACCATTTTCACTATTCTTCGTTAATAAAGAACCAAGGAGTTTTTAATGAGCACAAAACGGTTTTTTCTAAGTCTTTTACTAGCTGCTAGCTGCGCTGCAAGTTTTGCACAAACCACGACCGCGTCTGCTGCTGCAGAAGCACCCGATG
>JANPAY010000465.1:0-2725 GCA_031430155.1 Comamonadaceae bacterium | reverse complement strand
GATGCGCCCTCAACCAGCAGCATCACGGTGAGGTCGTCACGGTTGGTCTTACGAACGCCAGCTTGTGCAATGCCGACGCGGATGCCTGCAACGGGCTTGAGGTCGGTAGCTTGAATAAGGGGAAGGTTAACGGCCATGTCTGGTGGTTCTCTACAATAAATGAATGATAAAAAAACTGATGCTGATTATCGCCGTGCTTGTGCTGACTAGCGGCGTAGCTGAGGCGAGAGCCACTAAGCGTCAGCCCGTGCAAAGCTTTAGTGCGGTAGTGAAGCACGTCACCGACGGTGACACAGTTTGGGTCTTTGCGGGCGGTGGACAGCAAGCGATGGATATTCGAATCCAAGGCGTCGATGCCCCCGAAATTTGTCAAAACTACGGACGCGTTTCTGCAGAGGCTCTCTTGCAGCATCTACAGCACAAAACGGTTAGCGTGACTGGTAGAGCGCGTGATAAGTATGGGCGCGTGGTGGCAAAAATTAGTTTAAACGGCCAAGATGTAGGCGCGTGGTTAGTTGAAAACGGTCACGCATGGTCGTACCACAATCGACGCTCACTTGGTCCTTATGGTTCTCAAGAAAACGCTGCAAGACAAGCGGGACGTGGCTTGTGGGCTAGTGGCTCACCCATAGAGCCCAAGGTTTTTCGTAAAAAAACCAAGTGCCACAAGTAACGGATTGCTTACCGCGTCGCGTTCGCATCTGCCACAGTCAGCGCCGTCATATTGACGATACGGCGAACCGTGGTGCTGGATGTGAGAATGTGCACAGGTTTGGCAGCGCCAAGTAGCACAGGGCCAATCGCGATGTTGCCACCAGCCGCCGTTTTGAGCAGGTTGTAGGCAATGTTGGCTGCGTCGATATTGGGCATGACCAACAAGTTAGCTTCGCCGCTCAAGGTGTTGTTAGGCATCGCGATCTTCCGTGCTGCCTCGTCTAGTGCCACATCACCGTGCATTTCACCGTCTACTTCTAGCCACGGCGCTTGAGCGCGCAGCAATGCCAGTGTGTCCCGCATTTTGATGGCGCTTGGATTTTGGCTAGAACCAAAATTGCTGTGCGACAAGAGCGCTGCCTTGGGCGTGATGCCAAAGCGCTGCATTTCTTTGGCTGCCATGACCGTAATTTCGGCCAGTTGCTCGGCAGTCGGGTCGTAGTTGACGTGGGTATCGACTAGGAAGACTTGGCGGTCTGGCAACATCAAGCCATTCATGCAGGCGTAGGTACTCACACCTGCACGTTTGCCAATGACTTGGTCAATGTAGGAGAGATGATGCGCCGTGGTTGCCCACGTGCCGCAAATCATGCCGTCTACATAGCCTTTGCTGAGCATCATGGCCGAGATGAGTGTTAAGCGGCGGCGCATTTCAATTTTGGCGAGTTGTGCGGTGACGCCTTTGCGCTCCGTCAACGCGTGATAGCTGTGCCAAAAGTCGGCGTAACGCTCGTCGTGCTCGACGTTGACCACGTCGTAATCTTGTCCTTGCTTGAGACGCAGCCCAAACTTTTCGACCCGTTCGGCAATCACGGCTGGGCGACCCACCAAGGTCGGATGGGCGAGTCCTTCGTCCACCACAATTTGAATGGCGCGCAGGATGCGCTCTTCTTCACCCTCGGCATAGACCACGCGCTTTTTATTAGCCTTTTTGGCAGCTGCATAAATTGGCTTCATTGTCGTGCCAGATGCATAGACAAAACTTTGTAGCTGCTCACGGTAGGCAACCATGTCTTTGATGGGGCGAGTCGCCACGCCAGAGTCCATCGCGGCCTTGGCCACGGCAGGCGCAATCATGACCATCAAGCGTGGATCGAACGGCTTAGGAATCAAGTACTGCGGGCCAAATGCTAATTGCTCGCCAGAATAGGCGGCAGCCACGACTTCGCTTTGTTCAGCCTGCGCCAGCTCGGCAATGGCGCGAACGGCGGCGATTTCCATCTCGTCGGTAATCGTAGATGCGCCCGCATCCAAAGCGCCACGGAAGATATACGGGAAACACAGCACGTTGTTGACTTGGTTCGGGTAATCGGTACGGCCCGTAGCCACAATCGCGTCGTCACGCACGGCATGAACGTCTTCAGGGGAAATTTCAGGATTTGGGTTTGCCAGCGCCAAAATCAGTGGTTTAGCTGCCATTGACTTGACCATGTCTTGCTTGAGCACGCCGCCTGCGGAGAGTCCCAAAAAGATGTCTGCGCCATGAATGACATCGGCCAATGTGCGCGCATCCGTTTTTTGAGAAAACTGGATTTTGTCTTCGTCCATGAGTTCGGTACGACCCTCATAGACCACGCCGGCTAAGTCGGTGACAAAAATGTTTTTGCGGGGAATGCCTAATTTCAACAGAAGCCCAAGGCATGCCAACGCCGCAGCGCCAGCGCCGCTAGTGACCAGCTTGACCTTGGTAATGTCTTTGCCTGTGACTTTGATGCCATTCAAAACCGCAGCACCCACCACAATGGCGGTACCGTGTTGGTCGTCGTGGAAGACGGGAATTTTCATACGCTCGCGCAGTTTGCGCTCGACATAAAAGCAGTCAGGCGCTTTGATGTCTTCTAAATTGATACCGCCAAAAGTGGGTTCTAGCGACGCAATGATGTCCACCAACTTGTCTAAGTTATCGCGCTCATCAATTTCGATGTCGAACACGTCGATGCCTGCAAATTTTTTGAATAAAACGGCTTTGCCTTCCATCACTGGCTTAGCGGCAAGAGGGCCAATGTTGCCC
>JANPAY010000464.1:0-6474 GCA_031430155.1 Comamonadaceae bacterium | reverse complement strand
CTTCACCACTTTAGTCACGCGGTTAATCGCGATCATCTTTTCGCGCATGCCATCATCGCGAGCTGGATCTGCTGGTTTTGCTTGAATTTTTGCCATTTTGATAATTCCTTGTATGCAGTCAGCTGCTTAGAACTGGAGACCCGCAGCACGTGCCGCTTCGGCCAAAGCCTTGACGCGACCGTGATACGCAAAACCTGCGCGGTCGAAAGCCACACGCTCAACGCCAGCCGCTTTCGCTTTTTCAGCAATACGCGTTCCAATCGCTGTTGCTGCGGCAGTGGTAGCACCTTTGCCTGAACCGCCGAGAGAAGTGCGAATAGATGCCTCGACAGTAGAGGCCGAAGCCAGTACCGTTGTACCGTCGACAGAAACCAAGGTTGCATAAATGTGTGTATTGGTGCGATTGACCGACAAACGAGCAACTTCTTGTTTTGAGATACGTATACGGGTCTGACGTGCACGGCGCAGACGCTGTTCTTTTTTGGTCAACATCATATTAATCCTTATTTCTTCTTAGTCTCTTTGATCGTGATACGCTCATCGATATAACGAATACCTTTGCCTTTATATGGCTCAGGTGGACGTACCGCGCGAATTTCAGCTGCGATTTGACCCACACGCTGACGATCAGCGCCAGAAATCAAAATTTCTGTCGGTGTTGGCGTTGCAACCTTGATACCGGCAGGCATATCAAAATTAACAGGATGCGAGTAACCAACGGTCAAATTAAGCTTATTGCCAGTAGCTTGTGCTTTATAGCCCACGCCTACCAAGCTTAGCTTTTTCTCGAAACCCTTGCTAACGCCGACCACCATGTTGTTCACCAACTGGCGCAGCGTACCGCTCATCGCATTTGCTTCGCGAGAATCATTGACAGGTGTAAAACTAATTTTTCCTGCGTCATTTTGAATAGTGACTGACGCGTGCTGCGCCATACTCAATGTACCACCAGCGCCCTTGATGCTGATGATGTTTTCTTTGATACCAAACTCTACTCCGGCAGGAATGGTTACGGGCATTTTGCCAACACGGGACATTTTATTCTGCCTCTCTTTAAGCAACGTAGCAAAGAACTTCGCCACCAACACCGTTAGCGCGAGCTTTGCGATCGGTCATGACGCCTTTAGGGGTTGTGACAATCGCCACACCTAAACCATTCATCACCTGCGGAATTGCATCAGAGCCTTTGTAAACACGCAAACCAGGACGGCTTACGCGCTCAATACGCTCAATCACAGGACGACCTGCGTAATATTTCAAAGCAATCTCGAGTTCGGACTTGCCGCCTTCAGTTTTAACTTTGAAACCATCAATATAACCTTCGTCAGCCAACACTTGTGTAATGGCGATCTTCACTTTTGAAGAGGGCACCGTCACCACAGGCTTCGCAACCGCTTGCGCGTTACGAATGCGTGTTAACAAATCGGCAATAGGATCACTCATGCTCATTATTTGTTCTCCTAATTACCAACTGGCTTTGGTGATGCCAGGGATTTCCCCGACAAAAGCCATTTCACGAATCTTGGCGCGAGCCAAGCCGAATTGACGAAAAGTACCGCGTGGACGACCAGTCAACTCACAACGATTACGCTGTCGAGTTGGATTGGCATTACGCGGCATTTTTTGCAAAGCCAAACGTGCAGCAGCACGCTCGTCTTCAGTTTTCTTTGCGTCTTTAGATGTTGCCTTGTACTCAGCGTACTTAGCAGCGAACTTCGCCACCAAATTGTCGCGCTTGAGTTCACGCTGGATTAATGCTTGTTTAGCCACATTGCACCTTTAGTTTTTGAACGGGAAGCGGAAACCAGTCAAAAGCGCCTTGCACTCTTCATCTGTTTTCGCCGTAGTGGTAATGCTGATATTGAGGCCGCGCAAAGCATCTACTTTGTCGTATTCAATTTCAGGGAAAATGATTTGCTCTTTTACGCCGATGTTGTAATTACCACGGCCATCGAATGCACGGCCAGAAATACCACGGAAGTCGCGAACGCGCGGCAGAGCGATCGTCACAAAACGATCCAAAAACTCGTACATTTGAACGCCGCGTAGTGTCACCATGCAGCCAATCGGCAGATCTTGGCGAATCTTGAAACCCGCAATCGCTTTTTTAGCCTTGGTGACCACAGGCTTTTGACCTGCAATCTTTGTCAAATCAGCAACTGCGTTGTCTAGGATTTTTTTATCAGCAACCGCCTCACCCACACCCATATTCAAGGTGATTTTGGTTAGCCGGGGAACTTGCATTGGAGTCGTGTAACCAAACTTGGCGGTCAATTCAGGCGCCAACTTCTCACGATAAATTTGTTGTAAACGTGCCATTTAATTTAACCTCACGCAGACTTCTTAGCGGGAACGACCGATTTGATCTCTTCTCCGCTAGATTTGTAAACACGAACACGCGTGCCGTCAGCCAAAGTCTTAATGCCCACGCGATCAGCCTTACCGCTTGCGGCATTGAAGATGGCAACATTGGACTGATGGATAGGCATTGTTTTATCAACAATACCGCCGGTCACATTTTTCATTGGATTTGGCTTCGTGTGCTTTTTAGCAACATTCACGCCATCAACCACCAGATGACTATCATCAGCGCGGGAAATTACGACGCCGCGCTTAGCCTTATCTTTACCTGCAATGACGATAACCTCGTCACCCGTTTTAATCTTATTCATATCTGTGCAGCCTTTTACAAAACTTCAGGCGCCAAAGACACGATCTTCATGAACTTCTCAGTGCGCACTTCACGCGTCACTGGTCCGAAGATGCGAGTGCCAATCGGCTCTAATTTTGCGTTCAAGAGAACGGCAGCATTGCTATCGAACTTCACCAAGGAGCCATCCGAACGACGGATACCCTTAGCAGTACGAACGACCACAGCACTGTAGATCTCGCCTTTTTTGACGCGACCGCGCGGTGCAGCTTCTTTAATGCTGACCTTGATGACATCGCCTACGCTAGCGTAGCGACGCTTGGAGCCACCGAGCACCTTAATGCAAAGCACAGATTTAGCACCTGTGTTATCGGCAACCTCTAATCGAGATTCTGTTTGGATCATGTTATCTATTTTTCCAACTTGTACTGGACACCCAGTTAGTCTTGGTCCCGTCGTTGAAGTTATCCGTTAGGACGACCTCCCCGCTTGAGCTGATTTCGCTGTCATTGAAACTCTTTAACCGCGAAGCCCTCGATTATAGCGCGTCTTTTATCCTTGCGTCAACTAATCTATCAAAATATTTTTAGATTCTTGCAAACTAACCAAATCCAGCACGGTACCAGATGCCATCTCAGCGTTAATTCGCTTGACCATCCCCGACAAAACTTTGCCAGGACCGCACTCAACAACCACTTGCACGCCACTAGCGTGCATCGTCTGCACCGACTCCACCCAGCGCACAGCACCGAAGGCTTGGCGATAGAGAGCATCTTTAATTCGCGCTGGATCAGACTCAATAGCCACATCGACGTTATTAAGTAACGGCACCTGCGGCACAAACAGATGGACATCCGCCAATTTCTGCAAAAGCCTCTCGGCCGCGGGGCGCATCAAACTTGAATGGAATGGCGCAGACACCGGCAACAGCAATGCCCGCTTTGCCCCAGCAGCCTTTAATGCCTCGCAAGCCTTATCCACAGAGGCTTTGCTACCGGAAATCACCGTCTGCATGGGATCGTTGAAGTTGGCAGCCTCTACCACCTCCGCACTGTCAGCGCCAAAGCTACACGTAACCAAGGTGCAAATTTCATTCACGCGATCCGCCGCTATACCCAAAATCGCCGCCATCGCGCCCACCCCCACGGGCACGGCCTCTTGCATTGCGCTTGCACGCAAACGCACCAGCGGCACGGCCTGCGATAGGCTTAGCGACCCTGCCGCTACCAGCGCCGAGTACTCACCCAGCGAATGCCCAGCAACCATTGAAGGCATAGCACCGCCCTCATACAGCCATGCACGGTACGCCGCAACACCCGCCACCAACATCACAGGTTGTGTATTCGTTGTTAGTGCCAACTCTTCTTTGGAGCCCTCTCGAATCAGCTTACCCACATCTTGCGATAGCGCATCTGATGCCTCGCGCAACACCTCTGAAACAGCAGGATGATCACCCCACGCATCTAACATTCCAACGGATTGCGAGCCTTGACCTGGAAATACAAAAGCAAATTTTTTCATTGTTAAATTTTTCAATTCTTAGTATTGAACAAGCATTGCGCCCCAAGTGAAACCTCCGCCAACGCCCTCCAGCATCAGCGTGTCTCCACGCTGCACTTTGCCGCTACGGACGGCAAAATCAAGCGCTAACGGAATTGACGCTGCCGATGTATTGCCATGTTGATCAACCGTCACGATCAGCTTTTCAATCGGCATTTTGAGTTTTTTAGCCGTACTTTGCATGATGCGGATGTTGGCTTGATGCGGGATCAGCCAATCAATGTCCGCATCGGTTTTACCCGCCTTAGTCAGCACAGCCCGTGCAGCAGACTCCAGCACGCCCACAGCCAGCTTAAATACCGCGGGACCATCCATTTTGAGAGTAGGGTCACCTAGAATTAGACCGCCCGAGACCGTGCCAGGCACGCACAATATATCTTTATGCCGACCATCGGCATGCAGGTCGCTGGCCAAGATGCCTGGCGTATCGGATGCCTCCAAAATCACAGCGCCTGCGCCATCGCCAAACAGAACACAGGTCGTGCGATCTTTAAAGTCTAGGATGCGTGAAAACACTTCTGCGCCCACAACCAGCGCTCGCTTAGCCGTCCCCGTTTTAATGAGCGAGTCAGCGACGGTCAAAGCGTATACAAAACCGCTACAAACCGCCTGCACATCAAACGCTGGGCAGCCATTGGTAATACCCAGTTTATTTTGCAAAATCGTCGCAGCCGATGGAAACACCATATCCGGCGTTGATGTTGCTACGATGATCAAATCAATATCAGCAGGCTGCAAAGCCGCACCAGACAAAGCTTGCAAGGCCGCCTCATATGCTAAATCACTGCACGTCACATCCGGCGCAGCAAAATGCCTTGCACGGATGCCTGTGCGCTCCACAATCCACTCATCCGATGTTTCGACACCTTTGGCTGCAAGCTCAGCAGCCAAATCTGCATTGGTCAATCGGCGAGGTGGCAGGTAACTGCCAGTAGAAACGATACGCGAGTACTTCATCGAAAATTTCCCATTCAAATCTATTTATTCTTGTTGAATTTTGGCGATATTAATCTGTACGTTTTCAAGCAAACCTTTGCGTGCAGCATCATACGCGCGCTCTAGAGCAAAGCCATATCCAGCTTGGTCTGCCGAGCCGTGACTCTTAAAAACAAGTCCACGTAAGCCCAACAATGCAGCACCGTTATAACGACGATGATCCACGCGATTTTTAAATGCTTTCAGCACAGGATAGGCGAACACGGCGGCTATTTTTGTGAGCGTATTTTTTGAAAACTCCGTCTTTAAGAAATCACCGACCATTGTGGCCAAGCCTTCACTGGTCTTGAGGGCCACGTTGCCCACAAAGCCATCACAGACTACGATATCGGTCGTACCCTTAAAGATATCATTGCCTTCGACATTACCAAAAAAATGAATGTCGCCGCGCTCATGTGCAGCGCGAAGCAATTCACCCGCAGCCTTGATCGTCTCGTTACCTTTGATGACTTCTTCGCCAATGTTCAGCAAGCCCACGCTAGGTTTGATTTTCCCTTTGAGAACGGTATCTAGCGCCGTGCCCAAGAATGCGAATTGCAATAAGTGCTCAGGCGCGCTATCTACGTTGGCACCCAAGTCCAGCATGGTGGTGCTCCCACCTAATTGATTGGGCAGTTGCGCCGCAATTGCTGGGCGCTCGATGCCCTCTAGCGTTTTTAAAACATAGCGAGAAATCGCCATGAGCGCACCCGTGTTACCAGCCGACACTGCCGCTTGCGCTGCCCCAGATTTAACTTGCTCTATCGCTACTCGCATCGAAGAGTCACGTTTTTTACGCATCGCCGTCTCCAGCGAATCTTCCATAGTAATGACATCATTGGCAACGACCTTGGCGGCACGCGTATGCTGGAAACCATGCAAGGCACCCGTAGTTCCAACCAGTATCAAATGTGCCAGCGGATGTGCTTGCAAAAATGCATGGCAAGCAGGCAAAGTCATGCTAGGGCCCATATCGCCACCCATAACATCAACGCTAATCGTCGTGATAACCATAAAAGTATGGAAAGTTAAAAAGCAGAAAACCCAGCCAGAGCATGTCTGAAACTGGGTTTTACAAAGCTCAAAATGAAATTAGGCGTCGTTTTTGGTTTTCACTACCTTACGACCACGATAGAAGCCAGTTGGGCTGATGTGGTGGCGTAAGTGGACTTCACCGTGCGCACAATGCTTTAGATACGCCAGGCACTGGTATTGAGCCGACAACAGGTGAAGTCCACTTACGCCACCACATCAGCCCAACTGGCTTCTATCGTGGTCGTAAGGTAGTG
>JANPAY010000463.1:0-5596 GCA_031430155.1 Comamonadaceae bacterium | reverse complement strand
CACGTTTCAAATAAGCATCGTTCACCGCGGTGATTTCCAACTCGCCGCGCGCAGATGGTTTTACGCTCTTGGCGATGTCAACGACTTGGTTATCGTAAAAATAAAGCCCTGTCACGGCAAAATTGCTCTTCGGCTGAGCTGGCTTCTCTTCGATGCTGCTGGCTTTGCCCTCAGCATCAAATGCCACCACGCCATAGCGCTCGGGGTCTTGGACATGATAGGCAAAAACGGTAGCGCCGCTGGTTTGCTTGTCCGCATCGCCCAGTAGCTTGACAAAGTCGTGCCCATAAAAAATGTTATCACCCAGCACCAAGGCGCAAGGGTCGTTGCCAATAAACGTCTCGCCAATGATGAAAGCCTGCGCAAGCCCGTCTGGACTGGGCTGTACGGCGTACTCAAGATTCATACCCCATGCAGAGCCATCCCCCAAGAGCTGTTGAAAGCGCGGCGTGTCTTGTGGTGTGCTGATGATGAGCACGTCCCGAATGCCGCCTAGCATGAGTACCGATAAGGGGTAGTAAATCATCGGCTTGTCATATACGGGCAAGAGCTGTTTGCTAATGGCTAGCGTGGCAGGATGTAGCCGCGTACCCGAGCCGCCAGCGAGGATGATGCCTTTACGTTTTGTATTCATGGTGTTATCCCCTCTCCCTTGATGGGAGAGGGCTAGGGTGAGGGTGAAGATGTTCCAAAAGTTGGTCGATGCCTTGCTGCCAAGGCGGGGGAGTAATGCCAAACGTGGCTGTGAGTTTAGAACAATCGAGCCGGGAGTTACGTGGGCGCTTGGCTGGTAACGGGAATGCCTCTGAAGCCACAGCACGTATGGCCTCTGGGCTCACCTTCATGGGGAAGCCCATCTCTCGTGCCCTAGCGATGAGATAGCTGGCGTAGCCGTGCCATGAGACTTCGCCTGAGGCGACCGCGTGGTAGGTGCCGCTGGTGCTCGGCTCGTCAAGCCAATTGTTTGACATCGCCTGGACTGTCAAGTCCGCCAGCCAGCCTGCATCGGTCGGTGCGCCTATTTGGTCATCAATCACCGAGAGCGCATCCCTCTCGCAAGCCAAGCGCAGCATGGTTTTAGCGAAGTTGCCGCCCTCTTTTGCGTACACCCAACTCGTGCGAAAGATCAGATGCTTGCAGCCGCTAGCCGTGATGGCTTCTTCGCCTGCCAGCTTGCTTTTGCCATACACGCTCAGCGGTTCGGTAGGCGCGTCCTCCGTCCAAGGCGTGCTCCCTGACCCATCAAACACATAATCAGTCGAATAGTGAATCAGCCTGCAGCCCATATCCAGTGTGGCCTGCGCCAGTACCGCTGGCGCGTCGGCATTGATGACGTGGGCAATCGCGGGTTCAGATTCGGCCTTATCGACAGCGGTGTAAGCAGCGGCATTGACGATGACGTCGGGCTTGGCGGCAAGCACCCAATCACGCAACTTCAGTGGATTTAAAAAATCTGCGTCAAGCCGCCCCCAGGCGGTGAGTGCTCCCACTTTGCTAAGACGTGGCTGGAGCTCACGCCCCAATTGCCCGTCTTTGCCAAGCAGAAGAATTTTCATGTGTACTGCTTCGCTGTCCAATTTTTGTATGCGCCGCTGGTCACGCCTAGAGTCCACGCGGCGTTGTCTAAATACCAGCGCACCGTTTTGTGGATGCCCGTCTCGAACGTTTCGGCAGGCTTCCAGCCTAGCTCTCGCTCAATTTTGCTGGCATCAATCGCGTAGCGGCGATCGTGTCCAGGGCGGTCTTTGACGTAGGCAATTTGGTCGGCATACGGCTTGCCATCCGTGCGCGGACTCATTTCGTCCAGAACGCTGCACAGTGTTTTCACCACGTCCAGATTGGGCATTTCGTTCCAACCACCAATGTTGTAGACCTCGCCTAGGCGTCCAGCCTCCAAGACACGCCGAATGGCGCTGCAATGGTCGCGCACATAGAGCCAATCACGCACTTGCTGGCCATCGCCATAAATCGGCAGTGGTTTGCCAGTTAAGGCGTTGTGAATGCACAGCGGGATCAGCTTTTCTGGAAAATGCAGCGGACCGTAGTTGTTGCTGCAATTGGTGGTGAGCACGGGAAGACCGTAGGTGTGGTGGTAGGCGCGGACTAAGTGATCGCTTGCCGCTTTGGATGCGCTGTACGGGCTATTGGGTTCGTAGCGGGTGGTCTCGGTGAAGGGTGCATCCGTTGGCGAGAGCGAGCCGTACACCTCGTCCGTAGAGACGTGTAAGAAGCGGAAGGCGGCTTTCTCTGCCTCTGGCAAACCGCTCCAATAGGCTCGCACAGATTCCAGTAAACGGAACGTGCCCACGATATTGGTTTGAATGAAATCTTCGGGGCCATGAATCGAGCGATCGACGTGCGACTCGGCAGCGAAGTTGATGATGGCTCTGGGTTGATGAATCTTGAGCAGTGAGTCCACAAGGGCGCTATCGCCAATGTCGCCTTGCACCAGTGCGTGATTGCCATTGTTACTGAGCGACGCAAGATTAGCAGGGTTTCCCGCGTAAGTGAGCGCATCTAAATTGACGACAGGCTCACTCGATTGCTCGAACCAATCGAGCACAAAATTGCTACCAATAAACCCCGCACCACCTGTCACCAAAATCATGTTTTTTCCTTCGTGAGCTTCGCTCTTGGATGTGTATTGTCGTAAATCTTGGCAAGATGCTGAAAGTCGAGTCGCGTATAAACCTGCGTACTAGCAATCGAGCTGTGTCCCAGCAACTCCTGCACCGCACGCAAATCGCCGCTGGACTGGAGCACGTGACTAGCAAAACTGTGACGCAGCATGTGTGGGTGCACGGGTGAGGTGAGCCCTGCTGCCAAGCTTCGAGCACGCAGCAAGCTCCAAACGGCGGCTCTTGTGATGCGCTTACCCTTGGAGCCAAGTAGCAGAGCGGGCTCTAGCCCCTCATCCTTGCGAAGCTCCAGCCTGTATGGCTTGTAGGCCAGCAGTGCATCCTGAGCTTTACTTCCCAGCGGAACCATACGGCGCTTGCTGCCTTTGCCAAAAACGTGGACTTCGCCCGCTTGCTCGTCAATCCAACCACGACCTTCCCGCATTGCATCATCGCTAGCGACAAGGTCTAGCCCGATCAGCTCGCTCACCCGCAGGCCGCAGCCATAAAGGAGTTCGACGATGAGTGAATCACGAACGGACAAAGGCGTGACTTCGGGTGGCTGATACTGCGCTAGCGCCATAGCCGCATCCACTCCCAGCGCTTTGGGCAGTGGCTTGGCGGCTTTTGGCGGTTTCACATCCAAGCACGGGTTATGCGTGATCTCGCCATTGTTAATGAGCCATTTGTAAAACCCGCGCCAGCTTGATAGCTGCAACGCCAATGTTTTAGAGCCTTTGCCCGAGCTGTGACGGCTGGCCACCCAGCGGCGAATATGCAGGTTTTGCACATCGGTGAGCGCTAGATGTTGTTCGTCACAAAGGCTTTGTAGCCTTGCGAGTTCCTGTGCGTAGAGATCAACCGTCTTGCTGGCGAGGCGTTTGCCCACGCGCACGTGCTGCAAGTAGTTTGCGATGAATCCCGAGGGGTCTTTAGGCAAAGAGTTAGGCGACGAGAGCTGCATGGGCAAGCTCACCAAGACGGGTTAGAAACTCCGTGCCCATCGCAGCGGTAAAGCGATGGGGGTCGCTGGACGCCAAAATCAGCAATCCCACATTGGGCAACGGAATCAGCGCTAGCGAGTGCACGTTGGCAACCTCTTGCAGAACTTCGGTAACGCTTGCGTTTTGAAAAAACGCTTCAGCAGCCAAGCCGCAAGTGGGCAGCGTCATCTGGGAAGCCATATCCCGCGCGCCTTCTGAGCCAGCAACCGCTGCTTGCGGCACATCAAAAATAGCTTGCAGGCTAGAGCACAGCTGCTCGGTTGCTTCTTGCTTATCGTTGCTACCCGCATGTGCCAAGAGCCCCACCATCCACTGGTGCAGTTTGTTTGCGAGGGCAACGTTTTCTTTGCCAAGGCGCAGCAAGTTGCCATGTTTGAGCTCGAGTGTTTTAAACCGTTCGCGCTGCAATTCCATTTGCCTATCGGCCAAACTGATGGCGCGTCCGCTGTGCGGATGCGTCAACTGCACGGCAGCCAAGAGTTCGGCGTGACGGTTAAAAAAGTCAGGCGTTGCCAGCAAATAGTCGGCAATATCGTCTTCGGTGATAGGTGATGCGGTGGTAGTCATAACTCAATCGTACCTTGATAAACCGTGGTAGCAGGCCCCGTCATCATGACGCTAGCGTTGGGCGTTGATGCATCCCACGAAATCGTGAGATTGCCACCGTGCGTACCCACCAAAACCGTGCTGTCCAGTAATCCCAATTGAATGCCCGCCACCACAGCCGCGCATGCGCCCGTGCCACAGGCCAGCGTTTCGCCCGCACCGCGCTCATAAACGCGGAGTTGGATTTCGCTGCGGCTGACGACTTCCATAAATCCGACATTGACGCCTTGCGGGAATGCACTGCTCGCTTGAATCATCGGCCCCAGGGTCAATACGGGCGTGGCTTCCACGCTATCCACCAAGCATACGGCATGTGGGTTGCCCATAGAGACGACATAGTCCCATTCCGTTTTCATCTTGACTAAAGGAGTCACATACGGAATCTGCGCCGCGTCAAAAATGGGCGCTCCCATATCCACCGTCACTTGTCCGTCCGCGTTTTCGGTGAGCGTGAGCACACGGTTTTGCGTGCGGACTTTGATGGTTGTTTTATCCGTCAAACCAAGGCCACGCACAAAGCGCACAAAACAACGCGCACCATTGCCGCAGTGCTCCACCTCGCCGCCATCGTTGTTGTGGATCACGTAATCAAAATCCACGTCAGGGCTAGAGGCGGTACGCACTGACAAAATTTGATCAGCGCCCACACCAAAGTGCCGATCGCCCAATTGCTTGTATTGGTCAGCGCTGAGGTTGAGACGCCCACGTGTTTCGTCTAGCACAACAAAGTCGTTGCCCGCGCCCTGCATTTTGGTGAAATTGATTTTCATGAATAACGACTTCTAGCCAACGCCGCCCCAGCCCCCAGCGCCGCCAACTTTGCCATCGCCACTTCACGGCTCATGGGCGCTAGGCCGCAATTGGTACATGGGAACAGCTTGTCTTTGCGCACATATTGCAAGGCTTTGCCGATGGTGTCTGCTACTTGCTCGGGCGTTTCGATCACATCGCTCGCCACATCAATCACGCCGACCATGACGTCTTTGCCCTCGAGCAACTTCATCAGCTCAGGCGGCACGTGCGAGTGGTAGCACTCTAGGCTGATTTGGTCGATAGAGCTTTTTGTAAGCGCTGGAAACACCTGCTCGTACTGCCGCCACTGGTCGCCTAAAGTAGTTTTCCAATCGTCATTCGCCTTGATGCCGTAGCCATAGCAAATGTGCACCGCAGTGGTACAAGTCAGGCCAGCCGTGGCTCGCTCCAATGCCTCGACCCCCCACGTGGCGGCATCCGCCATGAAAACGTTAAAGGCAGGCTCGTCAAATTGGATGATGTCTACACCTTCGGCCTCTAGCGCCCGTGCCTCTTGGTTGAGCAAATCGGCAAAGGCAAACGCCATCGTCTTTTTGTCGCCGTAGAACTTGTCCG
>JANPAY010000462.1:0-2612 GCA_031430155.1 Comamonadaceae bacterium | reverse complement strand
CGTTGCGATCAAGTGCCGCTAGCGTAGTCCCTGTATTGAACATGGCTACGGCCAAGACTTTGAGCAATCCAATGTCCTGTTCAGCGCCAAACTGGGTGATGACGGCGGCGTACTGGACGAGCGCTTCTTCCCGCTTGCCTTGCTGACCTAGGGCAATGCCCTCAGTGCAAATGTCTTGCGCTGTTTTTAATGCGTTTTGACTGACGATACTGCTCTTCAACGTGTTTTGTTTTTTCATGATTTGTGTGTGTAGTCGTACTGCTGCGCAAGAGACAGTGCTTCTGGTGTGTCCACATCCAGAATGCAGCCAACGTCTTCTACTGGAATGAAGTGTAGATCGTATTGATTCATGATGCGTTTAGCGCCCTGATCGCCTTGCAGTTTCAATAAATCAGGCAAGCATATTTTGGAGAACCCAACGGGATGACCGCGTTGACCTTGCACCGTGGGTGCAACTACCTCATGCGCTAGTAGGACGGACGCCAAGTGGCGTAGTGTCTCTGGCTTTATAAGAGGAAGATCGGCGGGCAAAATCAACCAACCTTTTGCATTTTTAGTCGCGGCTACACCAGTCGCGATGCTACTTCCCATGCCTTGGATGGGCAGGTGCTGCGTGTGCGCTGGCTCCACCACATGCCAAGCCAAGCCACTGGCTTTGACTGCGTGGAGCACGTGCTCCAATACCGTGTATGTCCCCCGCTTGGTGATGAAAGGTGACTGCAACTTGCCTTGCTCGCCGCCCGCAGCACGAAATCTTGCGCTATTTCCTGCTGCGAGAACAATGACAGTGACCCCCTCTGCAATGGTTGCTGTAGTCATGGGCGATCCAGCCAAGAAGAGGGACGGGTAAGCATTGCCATGCTGTAAATTATGCGCAACCATTTGCCTCATTTCCAGAATGAAATGACATAAACGAAGCAAACGAGGGTAAATCCTAGTCTGATGCACTTGCACGGCAGGATTGCAAGGCATACACTAAATTTTTACATTAAGGAGCACCCCATGAGCGTTCAATTTCAAGTTAACGGTAAGCCGATGACGGCTGCATCTGAAGGCAGCACTCCCTTGCTGTGGGTGCTTCGAGATGAGTTAGGTATGACGGGTACTAAGTTTGGTTGCGGCGCGGCGCTTTGTGGTGCATGTACGGTGCACTTGGATGGCAATCCGATTCGCTCTTGCCAAACACCCGTTGCTAGCGTGGCAGGCAAAAAGATTTCAACGATTGAAGGTCTCTCCAAAAAGAACGACCATCCGCTACAAAAAGCATGGATCGCGCACGATGTGCCTCAGTGCGGCTATTGCCAATCGGGGCAACTGATGAGTGCAGCAGCGCTTTTGGCTAAAAATAAAAATCCAAGCGATGCGGATATTGATAACGCCATGAGCGGCAACATTTGCCGCTGCGGCACGTATCCACGTATCAAGGCTGCGATCAAAGATGCGGCTGCTTCCATGCGCAAAGCTTAAGGAGAACGAACATGACAACACTCAATACAGTTAGAACTTCACGTCGCGGATTTCTCAAAGCTTCAGGAGCCGCATCCACATTGGCCTCCAGCGGTTTTATGCTCGGCGTTGCCCTGCCAGAGCGGGCTGCGGCTGCGGCTATGATTCATACGCCCAATGCTTGGGTGCATATTGCGGATGACAACACGATCACGCTTTTGTCTGCAAGGTCGGAGATGGGGCAGGGTGTCTACACCTCGATGCCTATGCTGATTGCGGAAGAGCTGAATGTCGATATCAAGCAAATTAAGGTTGCGATTGCGCCGCCAGGCGCTGCATATACGAATGCACTGCTCGGCGCGCAAATCACGGGTGGCTCGACTTCTGTGCGCGATGGTTGGGAGAAGCTGCGCGTGGCGGGTGCGCAAGTGCGTGAGATGCTACGTTCTGCAGCGGCTGCACGTTGGGATGTGGATTTAGAAAAAGTCAAAGCCGATAAAGGCATGTTGACAGCGCCAGGGGGTAAAAAAGCAACTTATGGCGAAATGGCCGAAGCGGCTTCGCGTCAGTCGGTGCCAGATAAACCAATGATTAAAGATCCTAAAGATTTCAAAATTGTGGGTAAGGCAACAAAACGCTTGGATTCACCAGCCAAAACAAATGGCACGGCAGAGTTCGGTATCGATGTGAAATTGCCTGGAATGGTCTATGCCAGTCTTGAGCAATGCCCCGTCATTGGCGGCAAAGTCAAAAGCTTTGATGGTGCAGCGGCGAAAGCCATGCCTGGTGTTATCGACGTGGTGCAAATCAACGACGGTGTTGCGGTGGTGGCCAATAGCTATTGGCAAGCAGCGCAGGCACGCAAAGCGCTCAAGGTTGAGTGGGATGAGGGCGCAGTTGCCGCATTCAGCGATAAATCCATGATGGCTGCTACGCGCAAAGCCCTTGCTGAGGGCAAAGTGTTGCCAATTGGTAAGCCAGTGGGTGATGTAGCAAAAGCTTTGGCGGGTGCAGCTAAGGTTGTCAAGGCTGAGTACTACACACCGATGGAGGCGCATGCGGCGCTTGAGCCGATGAACTTTACGGCTGATTTTAAAAATGGCAAATGTTTACTGATAGGCGGGACGCAGTTTCAGCAAGGCGCTGTGGGCGCAACCGCCGCAGTA
>JANPAY010000461.1:0-2691 GCA_031430155.1 Comamonadaceae bacterium | reverse complement strand
CGGACGATCAACAAACGCCCATTACAGACACCATTCCAAGCGGCACGCTTAAAGCCGCATCGCAAATCAAACATTGGATTTGCGAAAACGCCAAATCTTGCCGAGCCGTTTTAAAACGCATCGCTGAGCACCACCCCCTCGCCTACACACTGCAAGAAATGATGATTGCCGAGCTACCGCGTGAGGCGCACAAAAAAGGCGATCATGCGCCAAATTCAGCTACAGATAATGCCTCGCAGGCCATACTGGATAAAGCTTTGCAAGGCATAGATATTGGCCTGATGAGCGAAGCAGGCATGCCCGCCATCGCCGACCCAGGCTCCTCCATCGTCCGCGCGGCGCATGCAATGGACATCGAAGTCGTGCCGCTCACCGGTCCAGTTTCCATGATGCTGGCGCTGGCGGCGAGCGGCCTGAATGGTCAAAATTTCGCGTTTAACGGTTATTTGCCGCAAGACTCGGCGGCGCGTAAGTTACAAATTCAAACCTTAGAGCGGCAGGCACTCAAAACAGGAAAAACGCAAATTTTTATCGAAACACCGTATCGCAATGCAGCCCTGCTGGCAGACATGATCGAGGTGCTGCAGCCCACGTCCCGCTTGGCTTGCAGCGTAGGCGTGACGCTGCCAAATGCAAAAACCGTAAGCTTACTAGTCAAAGATTGGCGAGCTAAAAAAGAGGTTGTTGAATCGCTGCTTGCCAGCAAACTACCCGCGATTTTTAGCTTCGGGGTGTAAGAACCAACATCCTCACGCGACTCATTGGCATCACATCAGGAGTTCGCCATGAAAATCCAAAAAACTGCCCACTACGCCATACTGGCATTGGCCTGCAGCAGTGCCATGTCAACTGCCATAGCGCAAACTTGCAGCGCTAAATCAGGCGACAAAATCACACCTGTGATTGAACTCTACACCTCGGAGGGGTGCAGCTCGTGCCCACCCGCAGACAAGTGGCTCTCCACGTTAAAAGATGCGAGCAGCGCCAATCCAAATGCCCCAACCCCCGTCGTGCAGGCCTTCCACGTCAATTACTGGGACTACATCGGCTGGACAGATCGCTTCGCCACGCCTGCGCACACGGCACGTCAGCGGCAAGTCTCCGCTTGGCAAAAGTCAAGCACGATCTACACGCCGCAAATGGTCGGCAATGGTCGTGACCTCAAAAACTGGAATCGCTGGAACGCCGAGCAAGAGACTGCCGCTGTTGCAATTTCACTCAAACAAGAGGCTGGTGGCGTATTTTCGGCACTGGTGCAAAGCGCGCCCAGTATGGCCTGGAGCGCTTATTGGACAGTGACAGAAGATGGTCACAGCAGCAAAGTGAAAGCTGGCGAGAACTCGGGAGAATTTTTAAAACACGACTTTGTGGTAAGGCAATACCAAGCGGCAGGTGAGCACACGGGCAACAGCAAATTGGTGCTGCAAACAGCGGTAAAGGATGCGGCACACCCAAGGCGCATCAACCTCATCATCTTCAACCTACAAACAGGGAAACCGCTGCAAGCACTTAGCTTAATATGCTAGCTATGCCTACGCATTACCTTCGATCCCTCTCTGGACAACAACGCCGCGCTGACCTCAATTTAAACCTTGCCCGCTACTTAACGTTTGTGGCGGGTGCTGCCAATGCGGGTGGGTTTTTAGCCGTACAGCAATACACCTCGCACATGTCAGGCATCGTTGCCTCTATCGGCGACAACTTAGCTCTAGGCCATCACCAGCTTGTGCTTGCTAGCCTGCTCGCACTGCTCTCGTTTCTCGCTGGTGCAGCGTGCACCGCCATCATGGTGAATTGGGGGAAGCGAAAAGGGCTGCACAGCCTGTTTGCACTGCCTCTTGTTTTAGAGTCCATGCTACTCATTGGCTTTGGCTTAGTAGGGAGATCCATCACAACCGTCATACTGCTTTGCTTTTTGATGGGGCTGCAAAACGCACTCATCACCAAAATCTCAAAAACAGAAATCCGCACCACACACGTCACCGGCATCGTGACGGATATTGGCATTGAGCTGGGAAAACTGGTTTATCGGAATGATCCCTCTCTCAGCCAAACTGAAGGTATGGTGATAGCCAGTCGTGAAAAAATGCGCGCGCTGTGGTCTTTGCTTTTACTTTTTTTACTAGGCGGCATCGTCGGAGCCTTCGGTTTTCAAAAAGTCGGCTCTTTATTTACCATTCCACTGGCTGCCCTCTTGCTGGTGCTAGCCATTGTCCCTGTATGGGACGACATCACCCAGCCACGTAAATCGCCCTAAAGTCATTCACATTGGTATGCGTCGGCCCTGTCACGTGCAAGTCGCCTAGAGCCTCAAAGAAACGGTATGAATCATTGCGAGCCAAATGATCGCTCACACCAAGCCCTTGCTGGGCAGCTCTTTGCAGCGTATCGGGGGTGACGAAAGCGCCTGCGTTGTCCTCCACACCATCAATGCCGTCCGTATCGGCAGCGAGCGCCCAAATGCCTGCTGTGCCATGCAGCGCTTCGGTAAGTCCTAAGCAAAACTCGCCCGCTCTGCCGCCCTTGCCTTTGGCTTGTCCCTCGGCACGCGGACGGACAGTGACCGTGGTTTCGCCGCCACTCAAAATCACGCAAGGCGTTTTAAAGCTGCTACGTCCGCGCTGAGTGCTGATGGCAAGCGCGGAGTGAACCTTCGCCACTTCGCGCGATTCGCCTTCAATTTCATCGGAC
>JANPAY010000460.1:0-4204 GCA_031430155.1 Comamonadaceae bacterium | reverse complement strand
GCCTAGGCTATGTGGCGTATGGCCTCATAGCGCGGGAGGTTGAGCGCGTGGACTCGGGCTATCGCTCCATGATGAGCGTGCAATCGTCCTTGGTCATGGTGCCAATTAACACGTTTGGCACCGAAGCACAAAAGCAAAAATATCTGCCTAAGCTCGCCACAGGCGAATGGATTGGTTGCTTTGGACTGACCGAGCCCGACCACGGCTCCGACCCTGCATCCATGGCGACTCGTGCCAAAGCCGTGGACGGCGGCTACGTGCTGACAGGTAACAAAATGTGGATATCCAATGCGCCGATAGCGGACGTGTTTGTCGTCTGGGCGAAATGCGTGGGCGGCGATCACGATGGACGTATCAAAGGATTCATCCTTGAGAAAGGCATGAAAGGTTTGTCCGCTCCCGCCATTCATGGCAAGGTAGGACTGCGTGCTTCCATTACAGGTGAAATCGTGATGGACGGTGTCGAAATATCGGAGGCGCAAATGCTCCCAACCGTGGCAGGACTCAAAGGGCCATTCACTTGCCTAGATTCCGCACGTTTTGGTATTGCGTGGGGTGCGCTTGGCGCAGCAGAGGACTGCTGGTTTAGAGCGCGTCAATATGTGCTAGACCGCAAACAATTTGGTCGCCCGCTGGCCGCCAATCAGCTCATCCAAAAGAAGCTAGCCGACATGCAAACCGAGATCACGCTTGGCCTGCAAGGCTGCTTGCGACTAGGGCGCATGAAGGATGAGGGCACAGCGAGCGTGGAGATCACCAGCATCATGAAACGCAATTCTTGCGGCAAAGCGCTAGACGTAGCACGCCTTGCGCGCGACATGATGGGCGGCAACGGCATTAGCGACGAGTTTGGTGTGGCGCGGCATTTGGTCAACCTTGAAGTGGTCAACACATACGAAGGTACGCACGACATTCATGCGCTGATTTTGGGGCGTGCACAGACGGGGATTCAGGCGTTTAGCTAAGCTTCGCTAGCGACTGCGCCACTTGCATGACAGTACGTATCGCGGGCGTTATTGAACCTGTTGGCGCATGTGCCAATGTCAGGGGCCGTGCGATGCTAGGGCGCGTTAATTTGGCAGCACGTACTCGCCCATGTTCCAGTGCAGTTTGAATGGCGCTAAACCCTAACAGGGCATACGCGCCACCGCGCTGGGCAATGCCCAGTTGCACAGCAAAAGAATCAGCTTCAAACACCACATTCAGCCGAATACCCAACTTGCGTGCTCGTTGTTCAAGACTATCACGCCATGTACTCGGACGGCAAAAACTCACGAGTGGTAAGTCGTGTAATGATCTAAACGCTATTTGCCCATCTTTGGTTAAAGGATCTTTGGCGCTACTGACGAAATAGGTATCGGTCGTTCCCAAAGTCAATGCATCTTTGTTGCTTGGCGTATCGCGTAGCAAAATGGCCAGATCTAGTTCCCCGCTACCTAGCCAATGTTCTAGTTGTGCACCTTGTCCTTCGCGCACACTGAGCTGAACCAATGGAAACTGTTTGCGCATTTGCAAACACAGGTTGGACACAAATGGATGCGCCATCGAAGGAATAATGCCCAATTTGACACGTCCCATCGGTTGATGGGCAACGGCACGAATGTCTTGCTCTAGCGCCTCTGTAGTGCTCATCCAAACGCGTATCTTAGGTGCCACGCGCAGCCCAAGTTCGGTAAGCGTCAGCCCCCGACCTGTGCGTGCAAATAACCTTCCGCCGGATTGTTGTTCTAGTTCGGCAATCAGGCGGCTGAGGTGCGGTTGGCTGACCCCACGTGTCAGTGCTACTTTGCTAAGTCTGCCTTGCTCCGCAACTTCTAAAAAGAGTTTCCAAAGTTCATAGTTCATGGTTAAGTGATATGCCTATTATGTATGTCTGAAATACCTGATATTGTATTTACAACATGTCCACGGACTCATAAAGTCTGGGCTTCATCTATCAATTAAACACAACTTAGGAGTTTTTTATGTCACTACCCGCCTTAGATTTACGTGGTCTTAACCCTGCACCTGTCACCCCCTTTACTTTGGAGGGCGATGTCGATCACGCCGCCATTAAAAAAATGGGCGGCTGGTTAGGCAGCTTTGCTGATAAGCCAAATGGGGTAAAGAGCTTGACCGTGCTAGGACACGCTGGTGAAGGTACGTTTATGACGCAAGCAGAGCAAATGGCCGTGATCGAGAGCTTTGTGGCCTCAACCAATGGCAAAGTACCTGTGATTGCAGGCATTACTACCGAGGGAACAAAGACTGCCGTGGAAGAGGCTAAACGCGCCGTCCGCGCAGGTGCAAAAGCGGGCTTGGTCTACCCATCGCACGGCTGGCTACGCTTCGGTTACCAAGACGGCGCACCGCAAGATAAGTATCGCGCTATCTATGAAGAGAGCGGCTTGCCATTGATCCTCTTCCAATACCCCGACGCGACCAAGGCGACGTACAGCCTGCAAACGCAGCTCGACATTGCCGCGCAACCTGGCGTGTTCGCCATGAAAAACGGCGTGCGCAATATGAAACGTTGGGATCGCGAGATTCCCGTCATTCGCAAAGAGCGTCCTAACCTGCAAATTTTGACCTGTCACGACGAATATCTCAGTCACACCATGTTTGATGTGGATGGTGCACTTGTCGGATACGGTTGCATCGCACCTGAACCATTGATCGACATGATTACAGCAGGCAAGGCGCGTGACTATGCCAAGGTTCGTGCCCTGCATGACCGCCTGTTACCCGTTACCGCGAACGTCTACCATCGTGGCTCGCACATGGAGGGCACAGTCGCTCTAAAGTGGGCATTAGTTGCACGCGGCATTTTGGAGCATGCAGCCGTTCGTTCGCCTTTGATGCCATTAGATGCAGGCGCTGATAAAGAAATTTTTGCTGCCATGAAGCAAGCGGGATTGGTATAAAACCTCATCAGAAGCTATCCACCATGTCATACAACCTCAAACACATAGCCATTTGTTTGGTTTTAGCAGGCAGCAGCGTAGGCGCTTTTGCGCAAGACAGCATCAAGCTCATTGTTCCATTTGCTGCAGGCGGCGGTGTGGACGTGAGCGCACGGCTCATTGCTAGGCAATTGCAAACGAACTTGGGCGTGGTGGTCATTGTGGAAAACCGTCCAGGTGCCAGCGGCACAGTGGGTGGCAAAGCGGTGCAAATGGCCACGCCTGACGGGGCTACGCTGCTCTATTCGGCCTCGACGCACGTGCTTGCAAAACAAGTGCTTGCTACTGCACCCTATGACCCCGCTACTGACTTTGCGCCCGTGGCGAGAGTGGCGGAAGCGCCGCTACTGATGGTGATTGCGCCTCACTTGCCACCGCGCACGGTGCGCGAGGTCATGGATGCCGCCAAGCGCGAGCCAGCTAAGTGGACGGCCGCACTGCCAGCGCTAGGTGCAGCTAGTCACATTGGCACCTTGATGTTTGCAAATCAAGGCGGCTTGACGCTTACGACTGCCGCTTACCGCGGTACCGCGCCAGCCTTAACAGACGTGGCAGGTGGACACACTCAAATCTTGATCGATTCCATCATCTCGCTATGGCCGATGGCAAAGGAGGGGCGCGTGAGGCCTATCGCCACCACAGGTTCGCAGCGCTCAGGTATTGCGCCCAACGTGCCTACCGCCGCAGAGAGTGGTTTCCCCAAACTGGTTTATACCTCGTGGTATGGCGTTTGGGCGCCGAAGGGTACGCCAGCGATCAAGGTGCAAGCCTTGAACAGTGCAATCAACAAAGCCGTGAGTGACTTAAGTCGCTCAGGTGCGTTCACGCCGCTGGGTATCGTCCCTGTGTTTGAGAGTCCTGCGCAGTTTGCTAGTTTTATCGAGGGCGACATCAAAAGTGGCGCGGCTCTTTTAACCGCCTCAGGGTTTAAGCCTGAATAAGTGTGTCCTCATAAGGCGGAGGTGCGATGGCTGTGCTGCCTAAAAACCTTAGGCGATTGCCCCGTCTCTTTTTTAAAGAAACGACTGAAATAAGCTTCGTCCTCAAACCCTAGCTTGGCCGCGATTTGTTTGATGCTGTCAGCCGTGTAGGTCAGTTCGCGCTCGGCTTCAAACACGATTCGTGCGTTGATGACCTCCAGTGCAGTCTGCCCTAGCACTTGTTTGGTCAGGCGTGTGAGTTGCCCAGCGCTGACGCCGATTCGATTGGCATAGCTGGCGACAGCCTCTGACGACTTAAATTGCTCGTTCACCAGACGTTTA
>JANPAY010000459.1:0-2317 GCA_031430155.1 Comamonadaceae bacterium | reverse complement strand
CTTCCAGCATATCGCGCATGGATACTGACATAATAATTCCAATAAAATCAAAGGTTAAGGTCTAAAACAGATTCGAGTCTTATACCGAGCTAGTCGGCAAAAAACACCTTGAATGAATCCGTTTGCTAATTTGCCTTGCTGAGCAGCAAAGCCATTCAATTATAGCAGGCTAAGCGATTGCACAGCCAATAGCTGACTCGGACGCTTGCACCCCATGACTGACATTCTTCACCTGCACAATCTCAGCCATGATAGACACCGCAATTTCAGCTGGCGTTTTAGCCCCCAGTCGCAGACCCACAGGACCATGCAGCTTGGCAAAATCCGCCTCCGCCATGTCGAAATGCTCAATCAGCCTTGCTTTGCGCGTAGCTTGATTTCGTCTTGAGCCTAGCGCACCCACATAAAACGCATCCGATTTAAGCGCTTCCATCAGTGCCATATCGTCTAGCTTGGAGTCGTGCGTCAACGCTACGATGGCCGTGTGTGCATCAGCGCCCATTTCGCGCACCACGTCGTCTGGCATGCCTTGCACGCGGGTGACGTTATCCATACGAAGGGTCGCCGCGTACTCTTCACGCGGATCACAGACTAGCACTTCAAAATCCAGCATTTGCGCGATTTGCGCGACCGCTTGGCTGAGTTGACCTGCGCCAATCAAAAGCAGTCGCCACTTGGGACCAAACATCGTGGTAAGGTTCAATCCATCAAATGTCATCACCTCGCCGCGTGTTGCTGTGCGCAATGTGACCACACCCGTGCTAAGCGTTAGCGTGCGAGCCAGTAATTCGTGATTAGCCGTGCGAGCCAACAATTCACGCGCCCAACCCATATCCAGCAAGGGCTCCTGCACCAAGCGCAGCGTACCTCCGCAAGGCAAACCAAAACGTGCGGCCTCGTCTTTCGTGACACCATAAGCAATCATGCGTGGTTTATCACCGGCGTGCTCGCCAGCCTTGATTCGAGCAATCAAGTCGTCTTCCACGCAGCCGCCAGACACCGAGCCGCTAACCACGCCATCATCCCGCACCGCTAGCATGGCGCCAGCGGGACGCGGAGCGCTGCCCCACGTCTCCACCACGGTGATGAGGGTCACGCCGTGACCGCTCGTTTTCCAAATGAGTGCGTCGGTTAAGACCCGAAGATCTAGCGATTCCAATTAAGCCGCCTTGATCGCATCTGCCGTCAAAGGCAAGTTGCGGACACGCTTACCCGTGAGCGTTGCGACTGCATTAGCAATCGCAGGCACCACTAGTGCAGTCGCTGGCTCGCCAATGCCACCAGGTTTCTCTGTGCTCTTCACCAAAATAATGTCCATTTTTGGCGATTCATTCATCCGCACCACAGGGAAATTGTTGTAGTTGCTTTGCTGGACGCGCCCCTTATCCACGGTGATTTCCTGCATCAAACCAGCGCTCATGCCAAACACAATGCTGGACTGGATTTGAGCCTCGACGGTATCTGGATTGACTAATCGCCCCGCATCTACTGCAACCGTGACTTTATGGACTTTCACGCCATCTGTGCCCACGGAAACTTCGGCAACTTGCGCCATGTAAGTGTCGTAGCCCTCTTGCAGCGCAATCCCTAGCGCACGCCCTGCAGGTAGCTTTTTGCCCCAACCCGCTTTATCGGCAGCCAGCTTCAAAACATTGGCAAAACGTGGTTTATCTTTCAGCAGCGCCATACGGAACTCGTAGGGATCTTTACCTGCAGCTTTCGCCATTTCATCCACAAAGCTCTCGTTTGCAAACGAGTTCATGTTGTGGCTGACCGAGCGCCAGTATCCGACACGAAAACCTGTATCGTGAATCACAAGGTCATGCTGTGTGTTCGGTATGCTGTATGGGCCAACAGCCGCCTCTGCCATGAATGGATCAAACGTATCTTTTGGCAAGCCAAATGCACGCTGGGTCACCGACTGCGACGCCACTTTGAAGTGCAACGCCACTGGGTTGCCAGCAGCGTCCAAGCCACCTGCGAGTTGATTCACACCCATAGGGCGATAGAAGTCATGCGTCATATCGTCTTCGCGCGACCAGAGCAATTTGACTGGCTTGCCCACGGCTTTAGAGATTTGCGCCGCTTGCATGATGAAATCGAGCTCAATTCGGCGACCAAAACCACCACCCAAAAACGTGGTTTGCACGCTGATATCTTCTGGCTTGATTCCCAGTACTGCGGCGGTTGCGCCCACAGCGCCTTGCTGAAACTGCGTCCCGCCTATCAGTAAACATTTGCCATTTTTAAAATCAGCCGTAAAGTTCATCGGCTCAAGCGCCGCATGCGCCTCCATCGGTGTGTAGTACTCAGCCTT
>JANPAY010000458.1:0-3333 GCA_031430155.1 Comamonadaceae bacterium | reverse complement strand
CGTAGCCCACGCCACCGCAATCCACTAGCACTTCGGGTGGATTTTTTGCGGCTAATGTGCCCGTCAGTTTGCCTATCATTGGATGGTTCCTTATTTGTATGAGATTATCACCCGCATGATTCTTCGCCACACCTTCTCGCCGCCCACGTCTTCCAGCGCTAATCGTCGCCTCAATCACCTGTGCGGAGCGCTGGACGAGCATCTGCGGACCGTTGAAGTTGCTTGCCAAGTCAAGATTGCGCACAGGCACGAGCAGTTCAAAATTGATGGACTAAAAAAGGACGCAACCCGTGCGCTAGAAGTGTTGCAAGCGATGTACGAGCTAGCCGATAAACCGATTGAACCTGAGACGATTCAGCTCATGCTGGCTACAGAAGATGGTCTGCAAGCCACATCCAGCAAGGCTTCCAGCGGCGGCAGTTTGACGACACGCCGCGCCGACTTGCGTGCTCGCTCAGACAACCAAGCCACCTATCTTGCCAACATTGCCGCGCACGACATCACGTTTGCCATTGGACCCGCAGGCACGGGCAAGACCTATTTGGCGGTGGCGGCGGCCGTTGATGCCCTCACGCGAAATTCGGTGCAGCGCATTGTGCTGTCGCGCCCAGCCGTAGAGGCGGGCGAGAAGCTCGGCTACTTGCCAGGCGATTTGGCGCAAAAAGTCGATCCGTATTTGCGGCCACTCTACGACGCGCTTTACGATTTGATGGGCGCAGATAAGGTCGCTAAAGCGTTTGAGCGCGGCCAGTTAGAAATTGCGCCGCTTGCGTTTATGCGCGGTCGAACACTTAACCACGCCTTCGTGATTTTGGACGAAGCGCAAAACACCACGCCCGAGCAAATGAAGATGTTCCTCACGCGCCTCGGGTTTGCGTCCAAGTGTGTGGTGACGGGGGACGTGAGCCAGATCGATTTGGCGCAAGGCCAAGTCAGCGGTTTGATTGATGCCGAGCGCGTGCTCAAACGCTTGGACGGCATTGCCATATCTAACTTCACCACCAGCGATGTGGTGCGTCACCCACTCGTGGCGCGGATTGTGGATGCTTATGCGGCTGCGCGTAAGGGTTAATTTAATTGGGGACAGACTCTAATTAATTAGGGTCGCTATTGCTAATGGCAGAGGCTTTTGTGATTAATTAGGGTCTGTCCCCAATTAAATTAGCCCCGCCATTTATGCCAGACGCGCCAGCCCAGCAGCACGGCCAAAATTCCTGCATAGACAAACACTTCGGCAAAATTGTTTTTGCCCGCGCGCATCCAAAAGAAATGCAAGATGCCAAGCCCCGCGATCACGTAAACCAGCTTGTGCAGGGTCTGCCAGCGTTTCGCCCCCATCCACTTAATCGCCTTATTAAACGAAGTGAAGGCAAGCGGCGCCAGCAGCACAAACCCCGCAAAGCCCACCAAGATGAAGGGGCGCTTGGCAATGTCTTTGGCAATTTCAGGAATGTCGAACTCTTTGTCGAACAGCGAATAGCTCAGCAAATGCAGCACCACGTAAAAGAAAACGTATAGCCCTAGCATCCTGCGAAGCCTTGCTAGCTGTGGCGTAGCGGTCATGACGCGCAGCGGCGTGATGGCAAGCGTGATGCACAAAAAGCGCAGCACCCAGTCGCCAGTGGAGCGAATGATGTATTCAGCAGGGTTTGCGCCAAGCGATGCTTGGTTAAACACGGCTGCATAGGCGAGAAATAGAAAGGGCAATAGGCACAGCACAAACAAAATGGGCTTGGCGTAGGGTTTGGCAAGGTGGGGGCGTAAGTTCATGTTTGGGTGTCAAATTAAAATTGAGTTTTTATCTGTCGTGCCAGTTGGTACTTCCTTACGATCCTTTTACTATGAAATTCATTCGCTTCTCCGATCTCTGTGCTGCGGGCTTCGTTAAAGGCAAACGCGTTTTCATCCGCGCAGACCTCAATGTACCGCAAGATGATGCTGGCAAGATTACCGAAGACACTCGCATTCGTGCCTCCGTGCCGTGCATCCAAATGGCTCTCGACGCTGGCGCAGCCGTGATGGTGACTTCCCACTTAGGCAGACCGACAGAAGGCGCGTTCAAACCCGAGGACTCGCTTGCGCCAGTCGCGTCCCGGCTTGCCGAGCTACTCGGGCGTAATGTGCCGCTGATCTCGGATTGGGTAAACAAAGTCGATGTAAAGGCAGGCCAAGTCGTCATGCTAGAGAACTGCCGTGTGAACAAGGGCGAAAAAAAGTGTGACGAGGCGCTCTCGCGTCAAATGGCACAACTTTGCGACATCTTTGTTCACGACGCGTTTGGCACGGCGCACCGCGCCGAAGCCTCCACTTACGGCATCGCGCAGTACGCGCCTATTGCGTGTGCAGGGCCGCTCTTGGCAGCGGAGATGGACGCGATTGGCAAAGCGCTCGCCGCGCCAAAGCGCCCACTCATTGCTATCGTGGCGGGCAGTAAAGTTTCCACCAAGCTCACTATTCTTGAGGCTTTATCTAGCAAGGTGGACGGACTCATCGTGGGGGGCGGTATTGCCAACACCTTCATGCTGGCAGCGGGACTCAAGATTGGCAAATCGCTTGCCGAGCCTGACTTGGTGGACGCTGCCAAAGCGGTCATCGCGTCCATGAAAGCACGCGGCGCAGCAGTGCCGATTCCCACCGACGTGGTGTGCGCCAAGACGTTTAGCGCGGATGCAGTAGCAACGATCAAAGCCGCAACGGACGTGGCAGACGACGATTTGATTTTGGACATCGGCCCCGAGACCGCATCCTTACTCGCTTCCCAGCTCATGCAAGCGGGAACCATTGTCTGGAATGGCCCCGTGGGCGTGTTCGAATTTGCGGCGTTTGAAGGCGGCACCAAAACGATTGCCGAGGCGATTGCGAAATCAAACGCGTTTTCCATCGCAGGCGGCGGCGATACGCTGGCAGCCATTGCCAAGTACGGCATACAGACGGACGTGAGCTACATCAGCACTGGCGGCGGTGCATTTTTGGAAGTGCTGGAGGGGAAGACTTTGCCTGCGTTTGAGGTGCTGGCGAAAAGAGCGAATTAAGGCAAGTGAAGGGCTGGCTTAGCCATGCCCCCCAAGCATATATGTTATTGCCCAATCGTCACACTTGCCGTTTATCATCACCCTAGCGGCATTCATTGTGATTGCCGCAGTCATTGCGACTTAACTTTAGGAAAAACTATGGCAAGGCATGCAACCAAGATTGTGGCGACATTGGGTCCCGCATCGAGTGATCCAGCACTCTTACAAAAAATGATCGAAGCGGGCGTGAACGTCGTCCGCTTGAACTTTAGTCACGGCGTGGCGCAAGACCACATTGACCGCGCCGCGATGGTGCGTAAGG
>JANPAY010000457.1:0-5021 GCA_031430155.1 Comamonadaceae bacterium | reverse complement strand
AAGCTGGCTGGTGCTTTGTGTGATCTCACCTCCTATCAATTCGATTTGCTACTCGCCATGGCTGAGCGGGCAGGGCGCGTGCTCTCGCGTGAGCAAATCATGGAAGCAGTGCGTGGCCGCGAGTTGGAAGCCTTTGATCGCAGCATTGACGTGCACATGGGGCGCATTCGCCAAGCCATTGAAACCGACGTTAAAAACCCCCAGCGCATTTTGACGGTGCGTGGTGTGGGTTATGTCTTTTCTAAACAGCAAAGTTAAGTCGCCTCAAACTTATGAAACTCTATGTCCGTATTTGGTTAGCGATTGTGCTGACGATTGCCATTTTTGCCGTGGTGGCAGGATTGTTTGCGCGTAACCATAGCGAGAATTTGCGCGAACAAATGCGCGATCAAATTCGAGAGCAATACCGAGGTGCGTATAGCGATCTAGAGATCAAAGACAGTAGTGGCAAGGTCGTTGGGCGCGCGAAGCCGCCTGCTAGGCGCTCCCCAGCTGATTTGGATGCAGCGTTGGGCGTTCCACCAATGCCCGATGCACAGCCTCCCAAGCGTGCTTATGCCATCACGCTCGACAACGGCCAGCAGCTAGAACTGGTTTTACCCAGTCGTCCACCTCCGCGGTTTATGCGTCCAGATCCGCCTTGGTACTTTTCCCCTTGGGGTTTTGCTTGGGCGCTGGGTTTGATGGCCATAGCTGTGGGCTTAGGTGCGTATCCGATTGTGAGACGATTAACGCGCAGATTAGAGGCTTTGCAAAATGGCGTCGATCAATGGGGCGCTGGACGCTTGTCGGCTCGTGTGCCAGTTGAAGGTACTGATGAAGTGGCCGCGCTAGCGAAAAAGTTCAATCATGCTGCCGCCCAAATTGAGACCTTGGTAACATCTCACAAATCCTTATTAGCCAATGCCTCGCACGAGTTGCGCTCACCGCTGGCGCGCATTCGCATGGCATTGGCACTGCTGCAAGCCATGCCCGATAAGGCTGAGGGGGCTACATCCGAATTAACTCGGCAAGAGATTCAGCGCAATATCCAAGAGCTGGATAGTTTGATTGAGGAAATTTTGTTAGCCAGTAGGCTGGACTCGCCAGAGGCCAGCATCGGCACCCCCGAGTCTTTTGATTTGATGGGATTGGCAGCAGAAGAATGCGCCAGAACATCAACCGAACTCCAGGTGGCAGATAACACGCAAGGGACGTTTGATATGCAAGGGCATCCGAAGCTTATCCGTCGTTTACTGCGCAACCTGCTAGAGAATGCGCAGCGCCACAACGATGCCGCGCAAGGAACTACCCTCTTGGCTTTGACGCTGGGGGATTTGACGTTAGATAAGCAGCAGCTCGTCATCACCGTGCGTGACCACGGCGCAGGTGTACCAGCAGAGGAGTGCGAGCGAGTTTTTGAACCGTTTTACCGAGCCAAAAATGCCAGCGAACGCGATGGGGGCGTAGGGCTTGGCCTTGCGCTAGTCAAAACCATTGCGCTGCGGCATGGTGGAAGCGCAGTTTGTGTGCCGACTCAGGGCGTGGGCGGCTGCTTTGTGGTCAAACTGGCGGCTTCACCCACGTAGGTGTCTGGCACATCGTCATCGCTGACAGCCGTCTGCGAACACCTGATATGCTTTACGCATGAAAACACCGCACATCATCTGCCTTGGCGGCTCAGCCACGATTGATCAAATTTTTTATGTTGAAAGCGTACCTGCACCATCGGCCAAAATTGCTGCCAATGAATTTGTGATTACAGGCGGCGGCGTGGCGGCCAATGCCGCCGTGGCGATTCAGCGCTTAGGAGGCATGGCAACCTATTGGGGACGGGTAGGGCAAGATAGCTGGGGTGATCAGGTGCTGGTGATGCTGGCCAAGGAAGGCGTGAACATTCAGTATTTGCGCCAGTTGGCGGGTTATCGAACCAAGGTGTCCACGGTTTTGATTGATGCACTGGGCGAGCGTTTGGTGGTATCGGCACAGCCGCAAGGCTATCCCGATGTGATTGATTGGCTGCCACTTGATAAAGTCGCCGAGGCTGATGCCGTGTCGGTCGATACGCGCTGGATAGGTGGGGCGCAGGCCTTGCTGGATAAGGCTTTCGAGCACGGTTTGCCGTCGGTGCTGGATGGTGATAGTGGCGATGCAGCCGTCGTTTTAAATCTCATGCATGCTGCCACGCATCCTGTTTTAAGCGAACCGATGCTGGTAAAGCTAAGCGGTAAAACCATTGATGCCGCCAACGTGGGGCTAGCACTGCAAGGCTGTTTTGGCGGTCGCAACTTGATGGTTGGCGTAACGTTGGGCGGCAAAGGCACTTATTGGTTTGATGGCAAAACCGTCCATCATGCCGCCTCGCCTAAAGTCGTTGTCGTGGACACATTGGCTGCAGGCGATACCTGGCACGGCGCGCTGGCGCTGGCTTTAGCGCAAGGTCAGCTGATTGATGCCGCGATTGATTTTGCAAGCCGCGCTGCGGCACTTAAATGTACGCGCCGTGGTGGGCGACTGGGCATTCCGACTTTGGAACAATTGCGTGCTTTCAACCCGATGCTTGAGGCAAAATCGAAACTATGAAAACTCCTCGCATCGCCCTCATTCACGCGCTCCCTCACTCTGTCACTCCGATCAACATCGCCATGATTCGGCTGTGGCCCGAGGCTAGCCGCATGAATTTGCAAGACGACAGCTTGTCAAATGATCTAGCCGCTGTCGAAGCGATAGCGCCAGGCACAGGCTTGGACACCTTCATGCACGAGCGGTTTCAGCGTTTGGCGCAATACGCCGTGGACTGCGGCTCGGATGCAATTTTGTTTACCTGCTCCGCGTTTGGATCTTGCATTGAAGCCGTGGCCGCTACACAAAAAATTCCTGTCCTCAGACCCAACGAAGCCATGATCGAGCAAGCCGTCAGCTTAGTCGGCGAACGCGGCAAGATGAACGGGCAAATTCTGGGTTTAGTCTCTAGCTTTGCTCCAACGCTAGCTAGCATGCCAGATGAGTTTTCATCAGACGTGAATTTAGAAATCAAATTGGCCGAAGGTGCGATGGCGGCTTTGAACGCGGGTGATGTTGCCACGCACGACAAGCTGGTGGTGGATGCCGCCAGAAGTTTGGTCAAACAGGGAGCCAAAGTGATTGCACTGGCGCAGTACAGCATGGCGCACTGCAAACCCATGGTGGAAGCGGCCTGCGGCGTGCCTGTGCTGACAACGCCCGACAGCGCGATTGAAAAATTAAAGCGCTTGCTAGTCTAAGTTTGCGCTTGTGATGACTGACCAAGATTTCATGACGCTAGCCCTTGCCAAGGCAAAGCAGGCGGGGCTTCGCGGCGAGGTGCCCGTGGGAGCCATACTGGTCAAGGACGGCGAAATCATTGCGTCGGGAAGCAACGCTGTCATTGGCCTCTCAGACCCTACGGCGCACGCGGAGGTGCTGGCGCTGCGCGGCGCTGGACAAGTTTTACAAAACTATCGCCTCCCAGATTGCGAACTTTTTGTCACGCTAGAGCCTTGTGCCATGTGCGCCGCGGCGATGATTCATGCGCGAATTAGCCGTGTGGTGTACGGCGCAAGTGATGCTAAGACGGGCGCTGCGGGTGGGCTGCTCAATGTTTTTGATACGACTTTTAACCACCAAACGACAGTGCAGGGCGGGGTGATGGCTGAGGAATGCGGGGCGCTGCTAAGTGATTTCTTTAGAGCGAAAAGAGTAGCAGCCAAGGGATAATCCTCATAACTTCAATTCATATGGCTCATATTTACATTTACTCCCCGGCAGGCGCGGTACGCGATAAGGCGGGATTTAAGCGCGGCGTCAAACGGCTTGAGTCGCAAGGTCACCAAGTTGAGATTGACAAGGACGCGCTCACAAGCCACGAACGCTTTGCGGGTGACGATAGCGTTCGCTTGCAGGCCATATCCCGTGCGGCTTCCAGCGGTGCTGATTTAACTTTAATCACGCGCGGTGGGTACGGACTCACGCGGATTTTGCCGCAAATCAATTACAAGCCAATCGCTAAATCTATAGCCAGCGGCACGCGCTGGATGGGCTACAGCGACTTCACAGCGTTTCAAGCGGCGTTATTTGTTAAGACTGGGGCGACCACGATTAGCGGCGCGAGTTTGGTTGCGGATTTTGGCGTGGATACATCCAAAGGCGCGAATATCGAAGTGGACGACATTACCGAGGCTTGCTTTGACGACGTGCTGCTCGGACAAAACGAGGGAGTAGGGTGGATGCTACCGAAGCGAAGCCTTGCTGACCGTGCTTTGTGCGAGCAATATGCTGCTAAGCCCTTATCTATCAAGGCTTCTAGCCTTTGGGGAGGCAACTTATCCGTTCTCACCTCCTTAATGGGTACGCCCTACATGCCGCAAATCAAAGGCGGCGTGCTTTGGTTTGAAGATACGGGCGAGTCGCCATTTCGGATTGAGCGGATGCTGACAACGTGGCATCACGCGGGCATTTTGGCGCAGCAAAAAGCGATAGTGCTGGGGCAGTTTACTGAAGGCAAACTCTATCCGCATGATCGCGGCTTCAATATGGCGAGCGTTGTGGCGCGGCTCAGGAACCAACTCAAAATTCCCGTGCTGACAGGTCTACCCTTTGGCCATGTGCCAACCAAGGTGATGTTGCCGTTTGGCGCACCTGTTCGGTTATTGTGTGATGGTTCGGATGCGATTCTTTTATGGGATGAATTATGAAAACTTGGCTAAAGCGATTTGCAAAATTATTGATGGCATTGATCGTGCTGTTAGTCGTCGTTATCGGTATTTATATCTATAAATCGTTCCCGACACTAGGCGGCGAAGCCAAGCTGGTTGGTCTTTTGGGCGAGGTGAGTATCAAGCGTGACATGTCAGATGTGACGCATATCGAGGCAAAAAATACACTCGACGTTTGGCGCGCCATGGGCTACACGCACGCTCAAGAGCGTAGCTGGCAGCTGGAATTCAATCGCCGTGTCATGCATGGCGAGTTATCAGAAATTTTGGGAGCTGCCACGCTGGAGACCGAATATCCAAGCTGGCTCG
>JANPAY010000456.1:0-1745 GCA_031430155.1 Comamonadaceae bacterium | reverse complement strand
TTGTCATGCCTGCAACTGTAGAGGTATCAAACACTTTGTCGGAGACGCTACCGTTAGTGGTGATGGTCACGTTGGCTTTGCTGATCACCGCACTGTTGGTGCCCACTCGTGTAGAGCTGCCGCCCACCAAGGTGTAGTTGGTCGTGTCTTGCAGCGCTGCGGTGAGGTTCACCGTTTGCGTGCCTGCGCTGGCGTTGGTAAATGACGATGTGGTGTTCACTGAAGTGAACGTGCTGCTGGCATTGACGGCGCCGTTGGCTTGTGCCACGTTACCCAGGGCGACCGTGCCGGTGGCGTTGGTCGTGATGGCCGAGCTTGTGGTCGTATCAAACACTTTACCCGAGACCGAGCCGTTGGTGGTGATGGTCACGTTGGCTTTGCTGATCATCGCGCTATTGGTGCCCACTCGTGTAGAGCTGCCGCCCACCAAGGTGTAATTGGTCGTGTCTTGCAGTGCTGCGGTTAGGTTCACGCTTTGCGTGCCTGCGCTGGCGTTCGTAAAGCTACTAGTGGTGTTGACTGATGTGAAGCCGATGCTGGCATTGACGGCGCCGTTGGCCAAGGCTGCGTTGCCCAGTGCCACGGTTCCCGTGGCGTTCGTCGTGATAACTGAACTGGTCGTGGTATCAAACACTTTGTTCGATACAGAACCGTTGGTCGTGATGGTCACAGCGGCTTTACTAATGACCCCGCCTGTTGCGCTGATAGTTTGGTTGACGTTGTAGCCTGCAACAACAGCATTGCTCATAGTCAATGTCGTATTGACCACATTCACAGCCAAAGCAGTACCTGCTGCCACTAAAGCGTAGGCTGTTATCCTGCCAGATGCACTGGTGTTGACGGTATCGCCGTCAATCAAGCCTGTCACGGTGTAATTACCGCTGGCTGTATTGTTAGTGGCGTCAAAGACTTTACTGTTATTACCTGCCGTGATTGTGAGATTAGGCGCAATTCGGTAGAACACATTGAGTACTTGACTAGCATTAGTGGCCGAGGCTGCGCTGGCGTTGTAGGTTTTGCTAGTGGTCGCTGCGGTTTCGCCTGAAACAACGCCTGAGTACACACTAGTGTTCGCGTTCGCGGTGTTGGGTGTTCCGCTATAAATGCTGATGGTGCCGCCTGCTCCGCTGGTGTTAGCCGTGATATTTTGTGCCGTGCCAACGATGACATCACCACCTGTGACAACACCTGCTGCATATTGGCTGCCAGCCATTAGAGTCATGGATTTACCTGAGGAGAGGTTGCCGTTCAATGTGAGATTGCCGCTTGTGACGTTGACTGTCAGGCTGCCTGCGCTCAAACTGATATTGCCTAGGGTTGAGGATTGGTTGGCTGTAATGCTTAAGTTACCTGCACCTATGACGTTTCCACCTGATTGGGTAAAACCGTTACCCGTACTGGAGTTTGCCTTCATCGTTAAGTCGCTACTTGCATTTAAGCTCGTGACGTTAGCGTTAATGAAGATACCAGAACCCGCATTGGCTGTGCCGTACAGCCCAACTGATCCACCTGCCGTGGTGAGATTGAGTGCACCAGAAATATTCAAGCCATATATATTGCTAGCACCGCTACTGTTAAGAGTCACGCCAGTTATGTTGATGCCCTGACCAGTCGACGACGTGATGTTTTGCGTACCTCCAATGAAGACACTCCCATCGGCTTGATTAGAACGACCCGTCACCGTGGTGTTACCACTCAAGGTCTGATTGCCTGCGCTGAATCGGACACCAGCACCCGTATTTGAG
>JANPAY010000455.1:0-1503 GCA_031430155.1 Comamonadaceae bacterium | reverse complement strand
AAACTTCGGCCACTTGCAGTTTGTTGTCCTTGGCAAAGTTCATCACAAAATCCCACGCCATCACGTTGTAGTCTTTCATCGCGTGATCGACAATGACGCAGCGCACATTGCCTTGAGAGATCGGGACGCACCACGGCGAGTAGTCTAGGTAGCGCATGCCATCCACCGCATCGGGTCGAAAGCAGGCCATCACGCCAGCAAGGCGTTCGGCCCAATCGCTGGGCCTAAAGGGCTTATCATCAAGGGTTATCCCTTGGATTACAGTTTGAGTCACACCATTGATTCTACTGCCATGTCCGTTATCTTATATAAGACAGCGCGCACCATTTTTGTTCACTCGGAGTTCCTTGATATGACCGCACTTGCCACCGCTCTTAGTCACCCGATCGACCAGCCCCACGTGATGGGCACTTTTGGTCGTCTGCCCATTGCTTTGTCACATGGACAGGGTGTGCGTGTGTGGGATGTGCATGGCAAGGAATATCTGGATGGTTTAGCGGGCATTGCCGTCAATACGCTAGGGCACAACCATCCGCGCCTCGTACCCGCGCTGCAAGAGCAAGTTGGCAAGCTGCTGCACGGCTCTAACTATTACTTTACGCCGCTTGCAGAAGCGCTTGCCGCCAAGCTGTGCGAGCACTCGGGGCTGGTGAACGCGTTCTTTTGTAACTCGGGTCTTGAGGCCAACGAAGCTGCCATCAAACTGGCTCGCAAATTTGGGCACGACAAAGGCATTACGCATCCCGAAATCGTGGTGTACGAAAAAGCTTTCCATGGTCGCTCGATCGCAACCCTTGCCGCAACTGGCAACAAAAAGGTGCAAGAAGGTTTTGGACCATTGCCGACCGGCTTTATTCGCGTACCTTTGAATGATATCGACGCGCTCAAAACCGCCACCGCTGGCAACCCCAACATCACCGCTGTGTTTTTAGAAACCATCCAAGGCGAAGGCGGCGTGAACGCGATGCGCATTGACTATTTGCAAGCCGTGCGCAAGCTTTGCGACGAACGCGATTGGTTGCTCATGATTGACGAAGTGCAATGCGGCATGGGACGCACAGGCAAATGGTTTGCGCATCAATGGGCGGGGATTAAGCCCGACGTGATGCCACTCGCCAAGGGGCTTAGCTCGGGCATTCCTGTGGGCGCTGTCGTTGCTGGCCCTAAAGCAGCCAAGATATTTACGCCTGGCAGTCATGGCTCTACGTTTGGTGGTCAACCGCTTGCCATGCGCGCGGGTTACGAGACCATCTGCATCATGGAAGATGACAAACTGTTAGAGAACGCCGCAAAAATGGGCGCGCATTTCCATACTGGATTTGAGCGTGAATTAGCCGCCGAACTGGCAGCAGGCAGCGTCAAAGAAATTCGTGGGCAAGGTTTGATGATGGGCATCGAGCTGTTCAAGCCTTGTGGCGTTTTGGTGGGTCGCTGCGCAGAGGCAGGCTTGCTGCTCAGCGTGACGGCCGATAGCGTGGTTCGCCTCTTGCCACCATTGATCGT
>JANPAY010000454.1:0-2642 GCA_031430155.1 Comamonadaceae bacterium | reverse complement strand
ATGTGCTTAACAAAAAATCTGAAATAGTAAGGGTATATTTACCACCCGATGCTAATTGTTTATTGAGTGTGGCAGACCATTGTTTGCGTAGCCAAAATTACATTAATGTGATTGTTGCAGGCAAGCAACCAGAATGGCAATGGTTAAGCATCGATGAGGCTAATCGCCATTGTACAGCTGGTGCAAGTATTTGGGATTGGGCAAGCTGTAGATGTGAGCCTGATTTGGTGATGGCTTGCGCAGGTGACGTACCCACTTTAGAAGCCTTGGCAGCAGTCATGTTGCTACATGAATACGTACCAGATATTAAAATACGTTTAGTGAATGTAGTTGATCTTATGGTGCTACAACCGCAATCAGAACATTCTCATGGCCTGCAAGACCATGAATTTGATGCACTTTTTACGCTTGATAAGCCCGTGATATTTGCTTTTCATGGGTATCCATCGGTCATTCACAAACTCACTTATCGTCGCCATAATCACGACAATATTCATGTGCGCGGCTATAAAGAAGAAGGCACGACGACGACACCATTTGATATGGTGGTGCTTAACAATTTAGACCGTTTTCAACTGGCGTTGGATGCGATTAAGCGTATTCCTAGATTGAGTGGTATTGTGGATGCCGAAACTGCGCGTTATTGGAACACCATGCAGCGGCATAAACATTACATTAGCGAGCATGGCGAAGATATGCCTGAAATACTAAATTGGCAGTGGCAAGGTTAATGTACCTAAAATTATTATGAAAGCCATGACTATATTGGTTTTTAATAGTGGATCATCCTCATTAAAGTTTAGTTTTTTTCGCATGGAATCATCATTATTTGATGAAGATATTGACCCTGAATCTTTTACTGAAACCATACTTAACCAATCTGCGCCGCCCGAAACTTTTAAGCTAAAAATATTGTTAGATGGTGAAATTGAGTTGGCTAAAGAAGCTTTTAGCCAATTTAGTGTAAGTGATGCAGAGAAGTTGTTAATAAGTGAACCAGTAAAAATGGCAGGTTATGCCGATGCGGCAGCACATATCATTAGTTATATAGCGGGATTCAGTACGCCAAAACCAGAAATCATTGCGCACAGAATAGTGCATGGCGGGCAGCACTTGTTAGAACACTGTTTTATTAATGACAAAGTGATGCGCCAATTAGAGGCCGCTGCAGATTTTGCCCCTTTGCATCATCAAGCCGCATTTGATGTGATTGAATACACACAAAATATATTTGCTGGCTTACCGCAAGTGGCTTGTTTTGATACGGCTTTTCACGCCAATATGCCCGATATTGCGAAACAGCTTCCGCTGAACAAAAAATTAAAACAAGAAGGCATACATCGTTACGGATTTCATGGCATATCTGGTGAGTCGATAGTGCGCCAATTAACTAGCAATTTGCCTAACAAATTAATTATTGCCCATTTGGGCAGCGGTTGTAGTGTGACCGCCGTTAAAAATGGTCAATCGGTCGATACTAGCATGGGGCTAACACCTACTGGTGGCGTCATGATGGGTACACGATGTGGCGACTTAGATCCCAGTATTTTTTTGTACTTATTGCAGCATAAAAATTACAGTGTTGATGATTTAAATCAATTAATTAATCATCAATCAGGCCTATTTGGTGTTTCTGGATTAAGTAGCGACATGCGAGTTTTACACGACGCCGCAACCGTAAACCAAGATGCAAAACTAGCAATTGATATGTTTTGTAGTGCTGTGGCTAAGCAAATTGCTGCCATGATCACTGTACTTGAAGGGCTCGATACGCTTGTGTTTACAGGTGGTATAGGGGAAAACGACGATTTAATACGTGCCGATATTTGCAAAAAATTAACTTTTTTTAATATCAATATTCTGAGTGAAAAATCTGGCACCACCGTTTTGGTTTGCCCTTCAAAAGAAAATGAACAAATTGCACGCAATGCTTTTAATTTACAGGAGTGTATTTGTATATAACTAATTTATTTTTCACCACTAAACAAAAACGAATTCAACAACTATTTTTAATAGCACTCACTTTGCCAAACTTGGCAAACGCAGAGGATGGATTAGTGAGCAAAGCTTGGTCAACCATTAAAACAGAGTTTAGCCAAACTTGGGATAGTGAACATTCAGAGCTTTATATTCCCATTAACACTTGGCACAACCGCAATTATTATTCTAAAGAAGATATAGACGATTTTAATGAGCGACCGTGGGGCTTAGGCGCTGGCAAGTACAGGTACGACGAAGATGGTGATTGGCATGGCATTTATGCTTTTGCCTTTTTAGATTCACTAAGTGATGTAGAGCCAATAGCGGGCTATGGCTTTCATAAAGTATGGCGAGCAAGTGAAAACTTTCGGTTTGGGCTTGGTTATACAGCAGGGGTAACTTTACGCAAAGATTCTGACTACATTCCATTGCCAGTTTTAGCCCCATTATTTTCAATCAAATATAAACAAGTTGCCCTGCAATCAACTTATATTGCTGGTGGCAACGGCTATGGAAATGTCTTATTTGGTTGGTTGCGGGTGGAGCTAAATTAAACCTATGCCTAATCTAGCCTATCTTCAAGTTTAAGGTTTTTATGTGCCAATTTATTGAGTAAATTAATTTGGTGTCTAGCTTCTTGTGCCACCTCAGATGCCGTTAAA
>JANPAY010000453.1:0-14529 GCA_031430155.1 Comamonadaceae bacterium | reverse complement strand
GAAGCCTTTAGCACGATGCCGATTGCACCGATTGAGCATTACCCCGACCTGCTCTTACAAACCCTGCGCGAGAGCGCACCCGTGGGTGTGGATGACCCGAGCGTCGTGGTCATGACGCCTGGCATGTACAACTCGGCTTATTTTGAGCACGCGTTTTTGGCGCAGCAAATGGGCGTGGAACTCGTCGAAGGCAAGGACATGTTTGTCGATGAGGGCCTGCTCTACATGCGTACTACGCAAGGGCCGCAGCGCGTGGACGTGATTTATCGCCGCATCGACGATGACTTTTTAGATCCACTCGTGTTTCGTGCGGACTCCAATTTAGGCGTGCCAGGTTTGATGTCGGTGGTATGTGCAGGCCGCGTGACCATCACCAATGCGGTGGGCACGGGCGTTGCAGATGACAAATCGACGTACCCTTTCATTCCTGAAGTGATTAAGTTTTATTTGGGGGAGGAGCCCATCTTGCATAACGTGCCGACTTATCAGTGCCGTAAACCTTCTGACTTGTCGTACGTGCTCGCGAACCTCAAAGACTTGGTGGTCAAAGAAGTTCACGGTGCAGGTGGCTACGGCATGCTGGTGGGGCCAGCATCCACGCAGGCGCAGATTGAAGATTTCCGAGCACGACTGCTTGCTAAGCCTGAAGGCTACATCGCGCAGCCAACGCTGGCGCTATCGACATGCCCCACTTATGTTGAGAGTGGCATTGCGCCGCGCCATATCGATTTGCGGCCTTATGTGTTGTGCGGCAAAGAGACACGACTCGTGCCAGGAGGCTTATGCCGTGTGGCTTTGGGGGATGGCTCGCTGGTGGTCAACTCATCACAAGGCGGCGGGACGAAGGATACATGGGTGCTTGAAGAAACAAGTCACCAAGCGAAGGAGGGCGCATCATGCTGAGCTCCACCGCAGACCATTTATTTTGGATGGCGCGTTATACCGAGCGTGCTGAAAACACAGCTCGGATGCTGGACATCCACCTGCAAAGCAGTTTGCTGGCAGGCGGCAAAAGCGAAGACCAACGTAGCCAAGCGGCGCGTGCCATGCTGACCATCTCTGAGCTAGAGCCTGCTTACCATGAGGCGCATGACGTGATCAGTAGCGACTCGGTGCTTCGTTTTATGGTGACCGATGCCAGCAATGCGTCCAGTATTTACAGCGCACTTTATGCGGCACGTGAAAACGCCAGAGCCGTGCGCGGTGCGCTCACCACCGAGCTGTGGGAGACCGTGAACGTGACGTGGCTAGAGCTGCAAGAGCGACTCGCAGGCGACGCATGGACGGTGGACATGCCCGCGTTTTTTGAATGGGTCAAGCACCGCGCTCACCTCACGCGCGGCGTGACTTCGGGCACGATGCCACGTGACGATGCTTACCGCTTTGTCGCACTTGGCAATGCGCTAGAGCGAGCGGATAACGTGGCGCGATTACTCGACGTCAAATTTTTTGAAGGCGCTGCAATAGATGCGCAAAACTGGGACGCGACGGTTGAAAAGGGTGAGTACTACCACTGGGCGGCGATTTTGCGCAGCGTCTCGGGCTTTGAGATTTATCGCAAAACTTACAAGGGCGCCATCACGCCAGCGCGTGTGGCAGAGCTGCTCATTCTTCGTGCCGATATGCCGCGCTCGCTGATGGCGACGATGAACGCACTGTGCAATCAATTAGGCAAGCTCGCTAACAAGCGTAGTAGCCAGACATTGCGCCGAGCGGGACTATTGCAAGCCGAAATTCAATATGCCAGCATCGACGATATCTTGAAGCAGGGCTTGCATGCCTATTTGACGCAATTCTTAGCGCGCATCAACATTATTGGCCAAGGCATTAGCCAAGACTTTTTAGTAGGTTAAATACACTATGCGCCTCATCATTCAACACGATACCCATTACCACTACGACGATGCCCCCAAGCATTTAATTCAACTTCTGCGCTTGTCGCCGCGTGAGGATGCGCATCAGCGTGTGGTCGAGTGGCGCATCTCTGCGCCAGGCAAACAAACCGCGTTCAGAGATGCTTTTGGCAATCTCACGCACAGCCACATGCTGAGTAATCCGCCATCCGATGTGCACTTGCGGGTGTCAGGCATTGTCGATATCGCGCCCTTGGTCATGGGTGTTGTGCAGGGCGATCAGTATCTGCAAAGCTCAAACTCGCAAAGTGTGCCTGCTATCACGTACCTTGTCCCGACGCCTTTAACGGCAAGCTTTGCGGCCATAGAGCTGCTTGCCAAACAAACGCTACCGCACGGTTTGCAAACGGGTTTAGACGCTCTCATTTTGGCGCGGGCGATTTGCCAAGCGGTGCTCTACACCTCGGGTAATACGGATGTCACCAGCACGGCAGAACAAGCGTTTGCGATGGCAAGCGGCGTTTGCCAAGACCATGCGCATGTGATGATTGTTGCCTGCCGCAGTTTGGGCGTGAGTGCACGGTACGTCAGTGGCTATGTCGATCCAGGCAATAGCCGCGCGGCGGCTAGTCATGCGTGGGTCGATGTGTGGCTGCAAAACCAGTGGGTCAGCATTGATGTGACGAATGGCATCTACGCCAGCGACTCGCATTGCCGTTTGGCGATTGGGCGTGATTACTTAGATGCTTGCCCCGTGCGCGGCATGCGCGAGGGTGGTCAGACTGAGCAACTGGATGTATCCGTGACCGTGCAAAGCTTGCAGCAATAAAATATAGCGCATGACCTATTGCATCGCCATCAAATTAAAGCAAGGACTTGTGATGTTGTCCGACAGCCGCACCAACGCAGGTGTGGATCACATCAGCACGTTTCGCAAAATGACCGTGTTTGAAAAAAAGGGCGATCGTGTCATCACCTTGCTTTCTTCGGGCAACTTAGCAATTACGCAAATGGTGCGCCAGCGCATCAATCAAGGTTTTGAAGATGGTGATGGAAGCGAGCGCACCATTTGGAATGTGCCCACGATGTTTGAAGCGGCTAGATTAGTGGGTGACGCGGTGCGCGCGGTGGCTAAGCAGGAAGCTGATGCGCTGAAAGCGGCGGATGTTGAGTTCAATATCAGCTTGATCTTGGGTGGACAAATCGGTAGCGAAGAACCTAGACTGTTTCACATGTACGCCGCAGGTAACTTTATTGAAGCGGCGGATGAGAACTGCTACTTCCAAATCGGCGAGGCCAAATATGGCAAGCCCATTTTGGATCGCGTGATTGAGTCTGATATGACTTTGGACGAAGCAGCCAAGTGCGCGCTGATTTCAATGGACAGCACGCTTAAATCGAATTTATCAGTCGGTATGCCGCTTGATTTATTGATCTATGAAACGAATGCACTGGATGTGACGCATGTCACGCATATTGACGAGAAGAATGAATATTTCCAAATGATTCGCAATAGCTGGGGTCTCAAGCTCAAACAAGTGTTTGGTGAAATTCCTGCGCCCAATTGGTTGCCCCTCCAGCCCAGCGAGTCGCGTTACAAGCCGCTACTAGAAACACCGCAATCGTTTGCGCCGCAGACGGCTGTGCTCACGTTTCAACAGTTGTCGCTGGGTGGGGCTGTCAAACAGGCACAGTAGCACTATCCTGAACGGCCATAGGGTTAATCAGTAAGCTGAGAGAGGGCGCTAGCGGTTACAGTAAATCACTTAATTTTTAGGAGTGATTTCATGGCAGTTTCTTCATTCATCTCTCGTGCAGCCCTTGCTACGATTGGTCTCTCGGGCACACTTGCCTTGGCACAAGCACAGACGGTGATCACCACATCGTCGTGGCTGCAACCCACGCACGCGACTAGTTTGGCGCAGGCTGAATGGTGTGAATTGGTGACCAAAAACAGCGCAGGAAAAATAAAATGCAATGCATTGCCGCGTGCCGTGTCCGCCCCTCCTGGCACATTCGATGCCGTGAAAAATGGGCTTGCGGATGTGTCGTTCTCTGTGCATGGCTACACGCCTGGCCGTTTTCTTTATACGCAAATGACTGAGTTTCCGTTCCTCGGTAATTCAGCTGAATCGCTTTCTGTTGCATACAACCGCATCACATTGAACAACCCTCAGTTTTTATCCGAGCATCAAGGTTTGAAGGTGCTAGCGTTCTTTACCCACGGCCCTGGCATTGTTTTTAATACCAAACGCCCTATCAAGAGCGTGGCCGATTTGAATGGTCTCAAGTTCCGAATTGGTGGCGGCATGGTCAACGAGATCACCAAGAAGCTGGACATGAACGTGACCTTGAAGCCCGCGCCTGATTCCTACGAGCTGCTTTCGGGTGGCGTGATGGACGGCACATTGTTCCCTGCTGAATCCACCGAGTCGTTCAAGATCGACAAAGTGATTCGTCACGCAACAACCTTCCCCGGTGGTCTGTACAACACCAGCTTTGCGTTTGTCATGAACGAGGCCAAGTACAACAAGCTGAACGCAGACGAGAAAAAGGCTGTCGATGCAGCATCGGGCGAAGTGTTCGCACGTATTGTGGGCCGTCAATGGGATCGAGTGGATCGCCGTGCGTTTGCTTTGATGCAAGCTAATGGCGTGGTGGTGACCAAAGCTGATGCCAAGTTTGTTGCCGACGTGAAGACTAGAACCGCACCGCTGGAAGCCAAGTGGATTGCGGATGCTAAAGCTAAGGGCTTGGTGAATGCTGATAAGTTGCTTGCGCAAATGCGGGCTGAGATTGCTAAGCTGGAAAAATAATTGAAAAAACTCCTCATGCATTTGTGCGGCGCCATGTGCGCCGCAGCTTTATTTGCCATCATGGCACTCACATTTTTTGATGTGATTGGTCGCAAAGTGGTCTCACAATCCATCCCTGGTGCATTTGAAATCACCGAGCTTTTAATGGTTGCCGTTATCTTTGCAGCGCTACCTTTGGTCTCCGAGCGTGGCGAGCATGTAGTGTTCGATTCGCTTGACTCATTTCTGCCCAGTTGGTTTAGTAAACTTCAGCAAGCCTTTATCCATATGGTCTGCGGAGCAGCGATGCTCGCGCTGGCAATCCTCATGTGGCGCACAGGCAATCAGTTCGCGCAAAACGGTGATGTGAGTGCGCAGCTGCATATTGCCAAAGCCCCGTTCATTTATGGCATGTCGATTTTTTGCGCCATCACGGGCATCTTGCATTTTGGACTGGTGGTGAAACCCAATGCGGCACTGGCTGAAGGCGAAGGGGCGGCACTGTGATTGAATCCCTTACCGGCTTTGCCGTTATCTTTTTACTCGCGCTGATGCGCTTGCCACTGGCTTTTGCAATGGGTGCCGTCGGCATTGCTGGCATTGCCTACATTCGCGGCATCGACGCAGCGTTTGCCTCTACGGCGCAAGTGGTTTATGAGACGGGCTTTGCATACACGTTGTCGGTCATTCCGCTGTTTATTTTGATGGGCAATTTTGTCGCGCGGGCAGGTCTTGCACACGAACTGTTTGCCGCAGCTTACGCTTTTATTGGGCATAAGCGCGGTGGACTTGCCCACGCCACGGTAGCAGCCTGCGCGGGCTTTGGCGCGATTTGCGGCTCGTCGATTGCCACGGCGGCAACCATGAGCAAGGTGGCTTATCCATCTATGAAGAAGCTGGGCTACAGCGATTCGCTCTCTACGGGCGTGATGGCTGCTGGCGGCACGCTGGGCATCATGATTCCGCCGTCCACCATCATGGTGATCTACGGGATCATTACCGAGACGCACATTGGCAAGCTCTTCGCCGCTGGTGTGATTCCTGGGTTACTCACGGCAGGTCTCATGATGTGCGGCATTGTGTGGATGACGTCGCGCGATCCAAGCCATGCACCTGCGGGTGAAAAAACATCGTGGCCGAACAGGTGGAAAGCCCTGCGAGGCATATGGGGCGTGGCTTTGCTGGTGGTGGTGGTGCTCGGCGGCATCTACGGCGGCTTCTTTACCGCGACCGAAGGGGCAGGCTTTGGCGCAGCAGGTGCATTCTTGTTTGCGCTGGCTCGCGGCAGGCTCACGGTGAAAGCGACTTACGAAGTGCTAGTTGAATCTGCACGTACCACGGCGATGCTGTTTACGCTGCTGATTGCTGCCAGCATATTCGCCAACTTCGTCAACTTCACCACGATGCCAGGTGACTTGAAAGAGTGGATCACGCACCTTGGCCTCTCACCCGTCATGATTATTGTGGCGATGATGCTGATCTATATCGTGCTGGGTACCGTGATGGAAGAGCTGACGATGGTGCTGCTGACCATTCCGCTCTTTTTCCCCATCGTGCAAAGCCTAGGTTTTGACCCTGTGTGGTTTGGCGTGCTGATAGTGATGATTGTGCAAATTGGCCTCATTTCACCGCCCGTGGGCATGAACTTGTTTGTTATCAATTCACTGCTACCCAACGTGGGTCTTGGCAATATCTTCAAAGGCTGCTGGCCGTTTGTCGCCATCATGTGCGGCGTGCTCGGGCTTTTGATTGCGTTTCCGCAAATTAGTTTGTGGTTGCCTAGTTTGATGAAGTAAAAGCGTGACAGTAGTTTCTTCTGGCCCGTTATCGGGCGTCAAAATTCTCGATCTCACCTCGGTCGTGCTCGGCCCTTTTGCGACGCACATTTTGGCGTCCCTTGGCGCAGAGGTCATCAAGGTCGAAACCCGCGAGGGCGACACCATGCGCCATGTCGGGCCCATGAAAAACGCGGGGATGGGGCATATTTTTTTGCACGCTAACGCGGGCAAGCAAAGCGTTGTACTTGATTTGAAGTCGCCCGATGGCCTGGAGGCCTTGCTGGCATTGGCTTGCACGAGTGACGTTTTAATCAGTAACGTGCGCCCAGCCGCCATGGCGCGCCTAGGTTTAGATTTTGAGTCTGTTCGACGCCGTAACCCGCGCATCCTCTATGTCAGCTGCTGCGGCTTCGATCAAGACGGCCCCTACGCCGCCAAACCTGCTTACGACGATCTCATCCAAGGCGCAGTAGGCGTACCTTGGCTCATGAAACAGTACGGCACACCCGAGCCCTGCTACGCGCCTGTGACCTTGGCTGACCGCGTCACAGGCTTGCACGCCGTCTATGCGGTCACAACTGCGCTTTACGAGCGAGAAAAAACAGGTGTTGGGCAGGCGGTTGTTGTCCCTATGTTTGAAGCGTTGACTCAATTTGTACTGGGTGACCACTTGGCGGGCTTTAGCTATGAGCCACCACTGGGCGATGCGGGTTATGCGCGCCTGCTCACGCCGCATCGCAAACCCTACAAAACAGCGGACGGCTATCTGTGCGTGCTCATATACAACAACAAGCATTGGCAAAGTTTTTTTGACTCCGTGCCAGAGGCAAAAACTCTTAAAACTGATCCTCGTTTCATCACGCATACCGCCCGTGCTGACAACATCGATGCGGTCTACGCCGAAGTCGGCAGGCTGATGCAAACCCGAACCACGGCCCAGTGGCAAGCGCTGCTGCAAACGGCTGACATTCCCAATATGCCCATTAACTCGCCTGAAGATTTGCTCAATGATCCGCACATGCTAGCGACAGGGTTTATCCAAGCATTCGATCACCCCACCGAGGGTGCCATGCGAACCACAGGTCGCCCGACCAAGTGGAGCAACCATCCAGAGCCTGCCGCGCTGTCACCCGCGCCGCTTTTGGGGCAGCATACGCGGGAAGTCCTATCCAGCTTGGGCTACAGCGATGCGACGATTGAGAGAATGATGGCGGAAATCATCAAGAAATAAAAAGCAAAAAATGACAAAAATCATGCCGATTCCATCATCTACTCGGCACGAAATACCTGACGGACTCAAAACGCTAGCGCTTTTGGGCGTCTTTCTGGTCAATGGTTTGGGGTATGCGCTCACGCCGTTTTATTCACTCCAACTGGGTGCGCCGTTACCGATAGATTCACCTTTAGCTCAAGCTATTCATGTTTTGGCTTTGACACTATTTATGGGGAAAGCGCTGCCGTTTTTAGCGTTTTTGTTTGGCTATAGCATGGCCAATTACGCTGCGCGATTACCTGACAAATCAAAGTTCAAACGCCGCCAATACAAGCTGCTGCTTATCGGCGTGCTGCATGGTGTTTTCCTGTATTTCGGCGATATTTTGACTAGCTATGCACTGGTTGCCGTATGGCTTACTGGCGCATTGGCATTCAAAGGCAGGGAGCTTATCAAGCGCTGGCGTTGGTGGTTTATGGTGAGCGCGAGCTTCGTCATTTTTAAGCTTGTTATGGAGTGGAATCACTATCAACCCGCCGCAGCACAAACGCCAGAAGTGCCGCTTCTGTTGCTGGCAGAAGCACGTAGTTACGGCCAATTCCTTTCGATAACGCGCTCGCTTATTGGGGCTACTTTTTGGGCTGGTTGCTGTCTTATTACGCCCCGATTCACATTTGTTTATTCCTAACGGGCATCTTGGCGGCGCGGTACAAATGGCTCTCATTAGAGCCGCGCTTGTCAGTAGCGTTTTTAAAGACGTGGCTTTATAGAAGCTGGCCTTTGGCGCTACTAGCCAACTTGCTATTAGGGCTCGCCTCGGTACATTTGCATCGCCAATACGGGCTAAGTGCCAACATCGGCTGGATTGCGGTGCTCAACGTCCCGCTAGGCATTTGGTTGGTCGCAAGTGGACTCACGCGCTTGATGCTGCATCTTCAAACCACACAAACGATTCCGCATTGGCTCGTTTGGCTTGCACCTGCTGGGCAGCATACACTGGCGATGTATTTAGGGCTGTCGCTAACGCTGATGCTATGCGGTCGCTTGGGATTATTCGCGGCTCAAACCGCTTGGAATCACACAGCGGTTTGGTTTGCGGCGCTGCTGCTTTTCTGGTTGTGTGCGGTTTGTTTAGGGCGAGAAGCTACGAAACGGCAGACGCGGGATCCGATATCGCGGTGGTTGTCAAGGTAATTTTTACTTCAGCATATCCATATGCCGAAATGCAGGCGCAATCAGATTGATCTGTTTGCCGTCCACGCCATAATTTTCAAAGTAGGTTTTCCACTCGCGCACGACCGTCCAGATACGGTCGATGATGCTCTGCGCAGATGCCTTCGTGAGGTCAAAGCGTCCGCACATCGACATGGCATTGCCAATGGTCGCTAAGCGTCCTTGCATGCCCACACCCAAATGCAAATACCGATCCGTACCGATGCTAGGTCGCGGCATCACGTCGTACAGCGGGGAGAGCTGCCAACCTTGCTCGCGGAACTCACCGTCTTTGCTCTCCCTGCCCATCGAATGCAAGAACGCGTGATTGCGCAAATGATCGTCGTCGTTGCTCACCAAAATGTTAAACACCATGCGACCAAACAATTCGGCAGAGTCGCTCTTCACCTTATGGATAGGCGCTTTGCGGCGGATCATGTCGGCAATTTCACCGTAACTTTTGCTGCGAGATTGATCCTCGGAGCAGCCCAGCATGGTGAGGCTTGAGACCATGTGCGTGCGGTGGACTTCCATGCCAGCCTCACCAGTCACATAGGCGCGATCAAAGCGCTTGATCACCATGACCGATTGACCACCTATCGTGGCGAGTTTGATTTCAGGTACATCCAGCCCCGCGTCCTTGGCCAGCCACATGGTCGCCGTCTCAATCATCGGCACGTTCAAGCGATCGCCTTGCGAAGGAAATTTTGCGAGCCACAGCCCACCCGCGTCGTCCGCGACCGTGACCTTAGGGCGCATTCCGCCAAGGCTCGTGCCTGCGTCAAAGATGTCTTCAAGGCTGGTTGGAATCGGTAGCCCTTGATCGATGCGGTCGGCCGCTTCGATGAGGTATTGCAAGCGATGGATGGATGTTGGGTTTTTGGTTGGCACGGTTTCATGAATGGCTTCTCGAAAATCGAGCGCACCAATTCGCTCACTCCCAGCATGGCGCAGATAGACGGATTCAGGCAAGCTGTTAAGCGGTGCACCCATGCGTGACTCGATCACGCGTCGCCCCCATGCGTCGGGGCTTGCGTCGCGTATCGCGCCAAACAACGTCAGTCCATCAAGTGGCTTGAAATCGACATCGCACAAAAGCAATCGCTCGGCACGTCCTGCACCATTCGATCCAAATGACAAACTAGCAGGATCGAGCTCTACCGCGTCATGCCGTGCCAGATATCGCGAACCATAGCCAAACTGCGAACGCAAAACTTCGCTTTCTTGTTCCTTGATATCAAGCCACCCAGTCGGCTGGAACATGCCTTGCATATGCAGCATGACCAATAGGCGTGAATCAATAACAGGTGGTTCGTTTGTCGTTGCCATAGCCTGCGCTCCTAAAAATCAAATTCTGCTCGCTCAGCCGCAGATTTGCTTCGCGCTCTTTGCGGAAAGTTTTTTTCTGCCAAGATTTGTGTCGTCAAAGCATCTTGCGTCAGCAGGCTTGTCAAACTCATTTGCGGCGCAATGGCATCCAAATAACGAATGATTTGTCCCACCGCAACACTGGGCGAACCGCGCTCAATCAACGCTGCTGTGCTACGTGACATCCCAGCACGCAGTGCGGCATCTTGCTGGCGCACACGTCTATCCATTCGCAAACGGCTAAGGCACTCGCCAACGTATTCGAGCTGACGAGTAAGTGCTGGAGTTAGGACTTGGGCTTGATCTTTTTTCATGTCCGTTAAATCATACCATATTTAGTTAATGATTGAAATAAAAGACATTTATTTTATAAAAACACCCGCTAAGCCATACCAGTCAAGGCTTCCACATGTGCCGCCACACTATTCGCCAGCGCATTTAAGTTGTAACCACCCTCTAAGCTGGACACGATGCGTCCTTTGCAATGTTTGTTTGCAATCTTCATCAGCTCTTTGGTAATCCACACATAGTCGGCCTCGGTCATCCCGAGTTGCCCGAGGTCGTCATCTTTGTGCGCATCAAAACCTGCGCTGATAAAAATGATTTCAGGCTGCCAAGCATCTAACTCGGGCAGCCATCCATCTTTAATCGCTTGGCAGATGTCTGAGCCTTTAGTCCGTGCCGCGATGGGGATGTTGTGCATATTGGCAGCGACCATACCCGTGCCGCTGTGCGGATAAAACGGATGCTGAAAGATGCCGCACATCATGACGCGTTCGTCGCCGCTCAAGATGTCTTCTGTGCCATTGCCGTGGTGCACATCAAAGTCCACGACCGCCACGCGCGTGAGTCCGTATTCTTCCATCGCGTATTTCACGCCGATAGCCACTTGATTGAAGAAGCAAAACCCCATTGACCTGCTTCGTGTGGCGTGATGACCTGGCGGGCGCACGGCGCAAAAGGCGTTATCCACCTCACCGCGCATCACGGCGTCCGTGGCGGCAATCACCGCGCCAGCCGCACCAGTCGTGGCTCCCCAGCTATACGGATTGAGCGTGGTGTCGGGGTCTAGCGGGATGTAGCGCAAACCGTTGCCTTCAAACTGCTCCACCAAATCCATCGCAGCATCAAAGGTTTCTTGCACATGACTGGCGGTGTGCGCCAGCGCGAGCTGCTCTAGCGTGGCCTCGGGCGCTGTGCGGCGCATGACGTGCGCATTTAAGCCGCTTGACTCCATCTTGGCTTCAATCGCTTTGATGCGCTCGGGGCATTCGGGGTGACCACGTCCCATTTCGTGGCGTAGCGAATCGGGGTGCGTATAAAAAGCGGTCTTATTCATTGGAAATTTTTCGTGCATGTTTATTTTGTTTTGATTATTTAATTGGTACGCAAAGCAGGGTCACCCACTCGTTGCTATGGGGCGCTTCCATCGGATTGATTTGATAGACCTCAAGGGCAGGGCGGCGCTTGTCGATTTTGAGTTTTTGCATTTTGACTTGTCCATAAATGGTGTTCCAACTGCTAGGCAAAAAGTCGTAACTGCCGCGTAGGGTCATTTGAAAGTATTTGCCCGCAGGCAAGGTGATGCCTGCCTCACCAGTCTTTAAATGTGTCACAGCAAAACCCATATCCATGATGGTGGTGGCCTTCATAAATTTGACTTTATGGTACGCGGCAATCGCGGGGTTTTTCTCCCAGCGCTCGGTGTCTTTGGACAAGCTTTGCCAGAGGCGCGGATAAGCCTCCTTCATCACGCCGCGCATATTGACTAGCGTGCCTTCAAAGCGCTCAGTCGCGTACGTTTGTGCACCGCGTTCTACAACGCCATCAAAGCTAATGCTGGGGTGCTCGCTGGCGGGATCTAGCTTGCCGCGCAAAAGCGCCAGGCCTAGCGCGAAGTCGTTGCCAATCATCTTGGCAATAAAGCCTTGCATGGGGCGCATCGGGAGCGGCATTTGCGACTGCATATCCCATGTGATCTCTGTACCGCCATCCGTCGTTTTAAACGACCAGACCACTTTGGCTGTGTTTTTAAATGGACGCAAAAACGTGAGCAAAATATCGAGGCGCTCGTTTGGTGTGATGCCCGTGTGCTGCATCTGACCTGCGCCAATTTTTTTACCATTCCATGTGTACAAGCCACCCACTTCGGTCGGGCGATCGAGCGTCATTTGATGGTTTGGCTCGTGCAAACTCCAAGGGCTCCACGCTGTCCAGTTGGAAAAGTCTCGAACATAGGCAAAGACTTCAGGCAGTGGTTTGGCGATGACAATGGAGCGCGAAACGCTATAGCCTGCTGGTAAGCTTAGTAAATAGGCGAGCACCGCAAGCGCTATCAATAAAAGAATCCACCACATCCTGATCTCCTTATGCAAAATTTATTGAATCAAATCGACTCCGTCATTGTAGGCAAGCAGGGCGCTATTCGCTTAGCCGTCACGTGCCTCTTGGCCAATGGACATCTACTCATCGAAGACGTGCCAGGGGTTGGCAAAACTACGCTGGCGCACGCCCTTGCCAAAAGCCTTGGACTCTCGTTCAACCGTGTGCAGTTCACCGCCGATTTAATGCCTTCCGATTTGACGGGTGTGTCGATTTACGATCGCGCCCGCGAGGAGTGGATTTATCACGCGGGACCACTGTTTACGCAGGTGCTGTTAGCAGATGAAATTAACCGCGCCAGCCCCAAAACGCAAAGCGCACTCTTGGAGGCGATGGAAGAAAAGCAAGTCACCGCTGAAGGTCAAACCCGCGCTTTACCTGCGCCATTTTTTGTATTGGCGACGCAAAACCCGCGCGAACAAGCGGGGACGAATGCGCTGCCCGAGTCCCAGATGGATCGCTTTTTGATGCGCCTTTCACTGGGCTATCCAGATGCCGCGTCTGAGCGTCAATTGCTGACAGGGCTCGACTCACGCCGAGCAATCGAAGCCATGCCTGCCGTGATGTCGGCGCTGCAATTGGCCGACGCGCAGCAAGCGGTTATGCGCGTGCACGCGAGTGATGCGCTCTTAGACTATGTGCAGCGCATCGTTGCTGCAAGCCGTGCTGGGCAATGGTTTGCGCAAGGTATCAGTCCGCGTGCCGCCATCAGCTTGCTCCGCGCGGCTAAGGCGTTTGCCCACCTTGCGGGGCGCGACTATGCAAGCCCCGATGACGTGAAGGCGGTGGCTGCGCCCGTAATGGCGCACAGGCTCGCTGATTTGTCAAACGCCACACGCGCTACCGAGCAGCAACTGGCTGCCATGCTGGCCAGTATTCCGCTTTAAGGCCTCGCATCTCATGCATTTAAACCTACGCTGGGATACTCGCGACTTGCCGCGGTGGGCGAAATGGATGAGCCGCAAACCGGCGAACGATACGCACGCACTCACGGCGCACAACATCTATGCGCTGCCCACCCGTGCAGGGTGGATGATGCTGGTGACAGTGGCGGTGCTCATGCTGGCCACCATCAATTACCAATTGAGTCTGGGTTATGTGCTCATCTTTTTGTTGATGGGTGCGGGTGTGGTGGGCTTATTTTTGGCGTATCGCGAGCTCACGCGCAAGCGGCTCACGCTATCTACAGCGCAGTTGCTGCGTGGCAAGCTGGGCGAAGAGATTGATGTGTTGATTCACATGGGAGGTGAAGATCAACGTTTGCGCCTAAGACTCACGCGAGTGGGCTCGCAATCTTTGCCTCGCGTGATTTGCGAAACGCGCTATCCGCTGGGGCTGCTCAGGCTTTGGAGTCTTTGGCGACCTGCCAGTACCGTTCAAGTGGACCTTCCAGATAGCGATAGCGGTACTCGTGCAAGCTACAGCCAGTGGACGTTTGCAGCCAATGCCAATGCTGACTCTGAGGTGAATCCTTTGCAAGGTGGCATGAAGACGGATATCCGTGCCTACCGCGTGGGCGATGCGCCGCGTGATGTGCTGTGGAAGACTGTTGCCAAACGCCCCGATACGCCTAGCAATTGGGGTGTTCGCGAGTGGGGTGATGAGCCACCAGAGCGGACCTTGCACCGAGCTGCGCCCTTGCCGTGGCATCATGATTCGAATGCGGACTTTGATGCCATGCGCCGCGCACAAAGCGCCGCACGCACGCGTGATCTCACGCTCTTACTCGCGTTGTTGCTGATTGCTTTACCGTTTTTTCAGCACCTCCTGTGGTGGTATCCGCTCATGGCTTGCAGTTTGATCGCTTGGCGATTTTGGCAAATCAAAGCGGATGCAACGCCTTCGCCAAAATGGCTGCAACTCCCGCTCATCATGGGTTTGGGTGCGCTGGTGTGGTTACCGTTTCGCAGCTTTAGTGGGATTGAAGC
>JANPAY010000452.1:0-20753 GCA_031430155.1 Comamonadaceae bacterium | reverse complement strand
GCGCACCTTCCAAAACTTGGCGCTCTTCAAAGGCATGAGCGTTTTGGACAACATGATGGCGGGGCGCAACCTGCACATTAAGAGCAATATTTTTGCGCAAGCCTTCCGTAATCCGTTTGGGATTTTTGGACTCGGTAATGCAGAGCGTGAAGAAACGCAGCACCGTGAATATGTTGAGCACATCATCGACTTTTTAGAAATTCAGGCCTACCGTAAAACGCCTGTAGCCCAATTGCCCTATGGCTTGCAGAAGCGCGTCGATTTGGGGCGAGCGCTCTCCATGCAGCCTAGCGTGCTGTTACTTGATGAGCCGATGGCGGGCATGAACTTGGAAGAAAAACAAGATATGTGCCGATTTGTTTTGGATGTGAACGACGAATTCGGGACGACCATTGTTTTGATTGAACACGACATGGGTGTCGTCATGGATATTTCCGACCGTGTGGTGGTACTGGACTACGGCAAAAAGATTGGTGACGGCACGCCTGAAGCGGTGCGTGCAAACCAAGATGTGATCAACGCCTACCTCGGCACCAGTCACTAAGCACTAAGGATGACGACATGGGATTTTTTCTAGAAACACTACTCGGCGGCTTGATGACAGGGATGCTTTATTCCCTCGTTGCGCTGGGCTTCGTCCTGATCTTTAAAGCCTCAGGCGTCTTCAACTTCGCCCAAGGCGCGATGGTGTTATTTGCTGCATTGGCCATGGCACGATTTGCGGAATGGATTCCAAAAATCACAGGCATTCAAGATCCTATTTTTGGCAATATCGCGGGCTTCATCTGCGCAACCATCGTGATGTTTGTACTGGCTTGGTTGGTTGAAAAAATGGTGCTGCGTCATCTTGTGAACCAAGAGGGCACGACACTCTTGATGGCCACGCTGGGCATTACCTACTTCTTAGAAGGTCTTGGTCAAACCATTTTTGGCAGCGACATTTACAAAATTGACGTGGGTATGCCCAAAGATCCTGTCACGATTTTGGAGAGCACGTTCTCTGGCGGCATTTTAATTAACAAAGAAGATTTGATTGCAGCGCTGATTGCCGCCGTGCTAGTAGCCATGCTATCGGTCTTCTTCCAAAAAACGGCGACAGGCCGCGCCCTACGCGCAGTCGCAGACGATCACCAAGCGGCGCAGTCGATTGGTATTCCACTGAACCGTATCTGGGTCATCGTATGGTGCGTGGCTGGCATAACGGCCCTGGTCGCTGGCATTATTTGGGGTTCGAAATTAGGCGTGCAATTCTCGCTTTCAACTGTGGCGATGCGTGCCTTGCCTGTCGTGATTTTGGGTGGCCTGACCTCGGTGCCTGGCGCCATTATTGGTGGCCTCATCATCGGTGTGGGCGAAAAGCTATCCGAAATTTACCTCGGCCCCTTGGTTGGTGGCGGTATTGAAATTTGGTTTGCCTACGTCTTGGCATTGGTGTTCTTGCTGTTTAGACCGCAGGGATTGTTCGGCGAAAAAATCATCGACCGTGTTTAAGGAAAAATAAAAATGATTTATCGCGAAAACGGTCAATTTAAGACGAGCTACTCGTCCGACCAACAAATCTTTGGCATCACGCAAGATCGCTGGTTCGTCCTCGGACTCATGGCGTTTGCAGCTTTCATCGTCCCATTCCTTGTGGACGAGTACATGTTCCGCGCCATTTTGATTCCATTCCTGATCTTGTCACTCGCCGCCTTGGGCGTGAACATTTTGGTCGGTTACTGCGGTCAAATTTCGCTGGGTTCGGGCGCATTTATGGCCGTCGGTGCGTATGCCGCGTACAACTTTTTTGTCCGTATTGATGGCATGCCCGTCATCTTGTGTATCTTGCTCGGCGGAGTATTCTCTACCTTAGTTGGCGTGATATTTGGCATTCCGAGTCTGCGGGTGCGCGGCCTGTATCTTGCCATCGCCACATTGGCTGCTCAGTTCTTTTGTGACTGGGCTTTCTCACGTATCACTTGGTTTACAAATAACTCATCTTCAGGCAGCGTGTCTGTTTCAGGCTTTGATGTCTTTGGTATTCCCATCGACTCTCCGCTTTCGAAATATTGGTTCTGCCTTGGGTTTCTTATCGTCTTTGCCGTGCTTGCCAAAAACTTGGTGCGTAGCGCGGTAGGGCGCGAATGGATGGCGATTCGCGACATGGACGTGGCTGCCGCCGTGATTGGTATTCGGCCTATGTACGCCAAGCTCTCCGCCTTTGCGGTGAGTAGCTTCATCATTGGCGTAGCCGGCGCGCTCTGGGGTTTTGTGCATCTGGGTTCATGGGAGCCAGCGGCTTTCTCGGTTGACCGCTCGTTCCAGCTGTTATTCATGGTGATTTTGGGTGGCATGGGCTCGATCATGGGCAGCTTTATGGGTGCAGCCTTCATCATTATTTTGCCCATCGTGATCAATATTGTGTTGCCTGAGTTGGGGGCTATGGTGGGCTGGCAAGTGAGCACAGCTGCCGTCACGCATGCTGAGAACATGATTTTTGGTGCATTGATTGTGTGGTTTTTAATCGTTGAGCCCCATGGCTTGGCGCGTTTGTGGAGCATTGGCAAACAGAAATTGAGGCTCTGGCCTTTCCCGCATTGAGTTTGTTTTTTGTATTTTTATTTTTAAAGGAGATAGTCATGAAAATTCGTCAACTCGTACTTGCAGCAACCGCTGCAGCGACACTGGCCGTTGCCAGTACTGCCGCTTTTGCGCAAGCAAAAGAGCAGTTCTTTCCAGCGCTACCGTATCGCACGGGGGCATATGCACCTAACGGCATTCCATGGGCAAATGGATATTCCGATTACCTCAAAATCATCAATGCCAAAGGCGGCATCAATGGCGTAAAGATTACCACCGAAGAATGCGATACCGCTTACGCAACTGATCGTGGTGTCGAGTGCTACGAGCGCTTGAAGGGTAAGGCGACTGGTTCAATTTTCCAGCCACTTTCTACTGGCATTACGTTTGCCTTAACAGAAAAAGCGCCAAGCGACAAAAATCCCTTGATTACTGGCGGGTATGGACGATCCGAGTCGTCTGACGGCAATGTGTTCAAGTGGAACTTCCCGCTCATGGGTACGTACTGGTCTGGTGCGGACATCATCATGCAGGTGATTAGCAAAAAAGAATCTGGCTCGGCATCGGGCAGCCTCAAAGGCAAAAAGATTGCGCTCGTGTATCACGACAGTCCGTATGGCAAAGAGCCTATTGCCCTGTTGCAAGAGCGCGCCAAGATGCAAGGTTTTGACCTCTCGCTACTGCCTGTCACCGCGCCTGGAGTCGAGCAAAAAGCCACATGGCTGCAAATTCGTCAAAACAAGCCTGACTACGTTTTGCTATGGGGCTGGGGCGTCATGAACTCTGCTGCTTTGAAAGAGGCCGTTGCGACGGGTTATCCACGCGAGAAGATGTACGGCGTATGGTGGTCAGCTGCCGAGCAAGATGTGAAGGATATTGGCGATGGCGCTAAAGGCTACAACGGCCTTGTTGTCACAGGTAATAGCGGAAAGATTTTGGATGCAATCAAAAAAGATTTGCATGGCAAAAAAGCGGCTACTGGTCCCGTTGAAGAAGTGGGTCAAGTTCTCTATAACCGCGGACTCGTCTCGGCTGCTTTGGCAGTTGAAGGCACTTATCGCGCCCAAGAGCGCTACGGCAAAGGCAAAGTGATGACGGGCGATCAACTGCGCTGGGGACTTGAGAACTTGAACGTGACCGCTGCGCGTATTGAAACACTTGGTTTGACTGGACTGCTTCGTCCAATCAGCACGAGCTGCGCAGACCACGAAGGCTCACGTGCTGCTCGTATGCATCAATGGGATGGCAAAAAGTGGAACTTCACAACTGACTGGATTGAGGCGGATACATCCATCATCAAACCTTTGGTGAAGCAATATGCTGACAAGTACGCTGCTGAGAAGAAGTTGACTCGACGCACACCTGCGGATTGCCAGACTTAATTTAGTAAGGGCTTAGCGCGGCACCTGCCCGCTAGGACTTATCCTTATTGGCCTACAGAGCGCAATGCTCTGCAGGTCAATCTGAATAAGGCTTACAAGAGATCTAATTATGAATTCTGAAAATGCAAGCGCTACTAGCGCATCCAATATCGTACTGAATGTCAACGGTATCGAAGTCATTTACAACCACGTCATCTTGGTTTTAAAGGGCGTGTCGCTGCAAGTGCCAGACGGCAAGATCGTTGCCATTTTGGGTGGTAACGGCGCTGGCAAAACAACCACGCTGCGTGCTGTGTCAAACTTACTCAAAGGCGAGCGCGGTGCGGTGACCAAGGGCTCGATCGAGCTACGCGGCGAGCGCATCGAAAACCTCTCGCCTGCTGACTTAGTACAGCGTGGCGTGGTGCAAGTGATGGAAGGTCGTCACTGCTTTGCGCATTTAACGATTGAAGAGAACTTGCTGACGGGAAGCTACACACGCAAAAGCAAAGCTGAGATTGCCGCGAATTTGGAGAAGGTCTACAACTACTTTCCGCGCCTCAAAACGCGCCGCACCTCACAGGCTGCGTACACGTCTGGTGGCGAACAACAAATGTGCGCGATTGGCCGTGCTTTGATGACAAATCCCAACATGGTGTTGCTCGACGAACCCTCTATGGGACTCGCGCCGCAAATCGTGGAAGAAGTTTTTAACATCGTCAAAGATTTAAATGAGAAGGAAAAAGTCACCTTCTTACTGGCCGAGCAAAATACGAACATGGCACTCAAATATGCCGACTACGGCTACATCATGGAAAGCGGTCGTGTGGTGATGGATGGTGCTGCCTCTGAGCTAGCGAATAACGAAGACGTGAAAGAGTTTTACCTTGGCATGGGCGGAGGGGAACGCAAGTCGTTTAAAGATGTAAAGAGCTACAAGCGCCGCAAACGTTGGTTGGCGTAAGGGTATAGTTAAGATGAATTTTTATGACTCGTTAGAGACTCGTACGCGCGTTGAGCGCGAAGGCCAGTTAATGGCTGCGCTGCCAGTTCAAATCGCAAACGCGCAAAAGAACTCAACAGCTTTCGCTGCTATTTTAAAAAATATCAATGCCTCGCAGATCAATAGCCGCATGGCTTTAGCAGCACTTCCCGTCACGCGAAAGCACGAGCTTTTGCATCTGCAAGAAGCGGCCCGTGCAGCCAATCCTTCGCAGTCGCATGTGTTTGGTGGATTTAATACTGAGGCATTTGGCGCTGGGATGCCGCGTGTGTTTGCAAGCCCAGGCCCGATTTACGAACCTGAAGGCAATGCGCGTGACTACTGGCGCATGGCGCGTGCCATTTATGCCGCAGGATTTCGTTCAGGTGAGCTGATTCACAATTGCTTTAGCTATCACTTTGTGCCAGCGGGGTCGATGATGGAATCGGGCGCGCATGCCGTGGGCTGCACGGTTTTCCCGGGCGGTACAGGGCAAACTGAGCAGCAAGTGCAAGCGATCCAGCACCTGCAACCGGCTGGCTATATTGGCACACCGAGTTTCCTCAAAATCATTGTTGAAAAAGCTGCTGAACTCAATCAACCACTGCCTCAATCATTTAACAAAGCCATGCTAGGGGGTGAGGCTTTCCCGCCATCGCTACGTGATTGGTTGCTAGAACGCGGAATAGCTGGTTATCAGTGTTACGCCACAGCAGACCTAGGACTGATCGCCTACGAGTCCGAAGCGCGCGAAGGTTTGGTGCTTGATGAAGGCGTCATTTTAGAAATCGTTCGTCCAGGTACGGGAGACCCTGTGGCTGTGGGCGAAGTTGGCGAAGTCGTCATTACTTCGCTCAACCCAGACTATCCACTCATCCGCTTTGGGACGGGCGACTTGAGCGCGGTGCTTACTGGGGATTGCCCCACGGGACGCACCAACACACGTATTAAAGGCTGGATGGGCCGCGCCGATCAGACCACAAAAATGCGCGGTATGTTTGTGCATCCAGGGCAAGTCGATAGCGTCGCGAAACGCTTCTCGGAAATTCAACGTGCAAGGCTCATTGTGAGTGGTGAAATGGCGAATGATCAAATGCTTTTTAAAGCCGAAGTTGCAGGCTCATCCGACGGCCTAGCAGAGCGCATCAGTGCCGCATTGCGCGAGGTCACCAAACTGCGTGCCAATGTTGAGCTTTGTGCGGTCGGATCACTACCGAACGATGGTAAAGTCATTGAAGACGCAAGGAGCTACAAATGACCGATACCAAACGCCAATTATTGAAAACCACTGCCATTATTGTGGCGCTAGCAGCAACAGGAAGTACTTTTGGACAAGCCGCTTGGCCAAACAAGCCTGTTCGCATCGTTGTACCTTTTGCGGCAGGCGGTACGACGGACATTTTGGCTAGAGCAATTGCTCCTGAGTTGTCGAAAGCTTTTGGACAATCGTTTATTGTAGATAACCGCGCAGGTGCTGGAGGCAACCTTGGCGCTGATATTGTTGCCAAGTCGCCAAACGATGGTTACACCATCTTGATGGGCACGGTAGGTACACACGGCATTAACCGCGCGCTCTACCCCAAGCTACCTTACGACCCGTTCAAAGATTTCGCACCTATCACTTTAGTCGCGGCCGTACCCAACGTCATGGTGATGAATACAGATAAAGCCAAAGCACTCAATATCAATAATGTTCCCGAGTTCATTGCTTACGCTAGGCTCAATCCTGGCAAGCTCAATATGGCATCTAGCGGCAACGGAACATCCATTCACTTAGCTGGCGAGCTATTTAAAAGCCGTACCGGTACATTCATGGTTCACTTTCCGTACCGCGGTTCGGGCCCTGCTTTACTAGATTTGATTGGTGGAAGCACAGACGTCATGTTTGATAACTTACCGTCAGCATTGCCACACATCAAGTCTGGGAAACTAAAGGCGTTTGCCGTGACGAGCAGTCAGCGTTCTAGTGCGTTACCAGATACACCCACAATGGAAGAAGCTGGCAAACTCAAAGGATTCGAGGCTAGCTCTTGGTTTGGACTGCTTGCGCCCGCTGGCACAGCCCCAGCAACCATCAACCGTATTCAGCAAGAAGTGGCTAAAGCACTGGGTAGCCCTGAGATCAAAGAAAAATTAATCGCACAAGGAGCCATCCCCAGCGGCAATACGCCCGCTCAATTTGCGGCACTGATTGACGCAGAACACAAAAAATGGGCAGTGGTCGTTAAAGCGTCGGGGGCAAAAGTGGATTAGTCATCGTGATTGCTGACAGCATCATAGGGCGACTATCGCTGTCCAAAAGAACAGCCAGAAAGAGCGCCAATCTTTAGGCACATCTACTTCCATCGTACCGCTCCACCCACTGACAAATCCGTTCTCCTCAATAGCCCGATAGCGAATGAAATGCTTTCCTGCTGCTGCATCAGGGATATCTAACTCAGGCTTCTTAACGGTATATGTCGTCACAGCACCCTCTTTTGTGGCTCCGTCAAAGACATCCGTCCGTGATAATTGAACCTCATACTCTCTGACTTTTTGATCTGCCCATCGCAGATGCATAGTTCTGTCGGTTGTATCTATTTTCCCCTCTGGGGCGTCAAGCTTTGCTAGCACTGTAAATATTTGCTGCTCACTCCACGCTCCCGTCTTGGTGGTGTCTGCGCTGGTCTTCATTTGCGCAGCAATACGCCAACCGTAAGTGCCAGACGCTAAGCTCCGCATCTCGTATCGCGTATCCTCTACTTTGTATTGTGTGCGTTTTTGAGTGTTATCTTGAATCTCAACAATGTAACCAGTGGCTCCTTGAGGCTTCGCCCATAGAAGCGTCACATCGGAACCTTGAACTACTTTCTCTCCATTTTGGGGTGCCTGTAACAAAGGTGGCTGCGGTCTTGCATCAACGCTAACTGCGAGTTTTGCATCTTTACCCTCAAGACCTTGCTCATCGGCAGCGCGCACTGTCAAGTAATACGCGCCATCTTGCTGAGTCGGTACGCGAATACTCTGACCAATCGCAAAGCGTTGACTAAAAATCACTTGGTTCATCGACTCATCTGTCGCCATTTGCACCCGATAGCCTGATATCGATCTGCCAGATTGCACGCTGGGCAATGCTGGGAATAAAAGCGCTAAAGTATTTTGCTTGACCGCCCAGTTTTGTAAGCTGGGCGCTTCGAGTAAGGCAACCGGAATCGGGATTTGTAATGCCTTAGGATCCAAGCGAACACCAAAACCTCCAGGCACTTGGACCCGACGTTTTTCATCCAACTCGGCAGAAACTAAACCTTGAACGACCTCGGATCGCGTGACGACGTCCCCCGTATCATTGGCAGAACTCAAGCTATGCGTCACCCTAAAATCCGTGCCACGTACACCCACCACTGTCGTTGGTGTTTGTATTCTGAGCGGTTTTGCGCGATCTGTTGCTGTCGTTGCTCTCGTTTCAATCGCGCCTTGAATCAAGCGCATCAAACCAGAAAATGCCTTTGTACCCGTACTATTTTCCGAACTCTCACTACGTGAGGCGCCTCGGTAATAACGGCTCTCTTCTAAAATAAATTGAGATCCTGCTAATAATTTAACTTGGCTAGCATCGGAGAGCTCCATCAAAGCAGAAGCATCAGGCCCGACTATGACACGAGAGCCTTCGGCGATCGCCCCACCCACCACGGCCAAGCTACTTTGCGAAGCCCCAGGCGATACGATTCGGACATTTCCAGTCACGACAAGCCATTTTGCCGAGCTACTTTGCGATGCTAGTAGGCGAACTGGCAACTTCAATACCATTCCTGGATGTATGGTGTAAGGCGCCGACTTTAAATTATTTAATTTGGCAACCTCTGGCCAATTCACGTAGGCAGGTCGTTTGAAATAGCGCTCTGCAATGGTGCCTAGTTGCTCATCACGCTCAACGACAATGGACACAGTGTCAACAGGCTGTGCGAGAACATTGGAAAGCGAAAGAAGAATCGCAAGAAAGAAAAAACGGTACATCACAGAGCGGGGAAACAAGCAGCTTAATTGTTAAGTCGTTATCTCTAGAAACTGATACCGCCCTGAAGCCAAAACCTACCTCGTGAAGATGGATCGACAGAAGAAGGTTGATTCATACTGTGCAAGCCATACATGGCGCGAAGAAAATAACCCCAAGACGTAGGCGTCGGGATGACAGGAGGAGACTGCAATGTCATCGTGAGTCCGTAGCTACTCAATGCGCGAGAATTAAGCGTGCCTGCTGCCGTTCCAGAAGGGACTGTTTCATAAAAGCGAACCCAGCCCCGATCCACAAATATTGCATATGTCGCATTTTGAATATCGTCACCAATTTTGAAGGGGGCGGAATAGCGCAGCTCCATCGTCGCATTGGCACCTGTGCTGCCCCCCGCTTCGCCGCCATAACCGCGCGTAGAGCTAGGGCCACCGAGACCTGTTTGCTCCGAACCGTCTAAATTTTTAAGCGCTCGCTGCCCACTCAATGCGCTATAAAACGTCAAAGCTCCAACGGCAGCTTGCTGACGCGCAATACTGTAAGCTAGTTTAGAGAAGCGCCCCGCACTACGTGCGCCGCTGGCACTCGAATCGCTAGGGTCACTGTTGCCGACATAGCCTCCGCTACCCGTCACGCTGTAAACCATATAGCCACCGCCACCAAAATTGTCGACGTTATCGCCGCTTAAGCCAAGGCGCAGTACATTGGCGTTCGTTCTGTAGGATGTGCCAACTGTATCTACGTTATTAACTCCCCCTCGGACTTCACCAGCAATCCTTGCATAAAGCGAACGATTAACCGATCGAATGATAGGATAGCTGCTATAGGCGGACAGAGCGTTGGACAGGCCATGCGCCTGCGTTGCACTGAAACCAGCGCCCAATCGGTATTGCGAGCGCGCAAACGAGACCCCCGCACGCTGCCCCTCGTAGCCAAGTGGCATCGAATAACTTGCGCTACCCGTTTTGGTTGCCGACACCATGGTTGTTGTTGCAAAACCCAGGCTGAGTTGGTCGCCATTATTTCTCAAGTTGTTCAGATCTGCACTGGCATTTAATCGGGTCACGCCTGTCGAGGGGGAACCAAAATTATCAAAACCAATCGAGTAGGCGTTAGGTTTAGTCCCTCGCACCTCAACGTCAAGCTCAGAAGTCCCCGTCACAGTACCTGGTTTCAAGTTCGCAGTACCTGTAACGCCAGGCAAGTCTTTGACCAGCAAGATCGCACGCTCTAAGCCCGCATCTTTAATAAACTTACCGACGCAATCTTTATTATTGCCCACACTACACAAGTTGTTAGCCATCATTTGCTCTAGGCGCTCTGTGTTAACGGGGCTGCTATTTTTGATATTAATGGCACTGAAATGACCTTCTACGATATTGATCGTAATCACACCATCGGTGCTTTGCTGAGCTGGCAAGTAAGCCCGGCCCACCGTAAAACCTTTGGCGCGGTAGTGCCGAGAGATGCCATCCGTGAGGCGATCCAATGCCGCAAAATCAAGTTGCTTATTGACACTGGCGGATACCAAGGTTTGCAGCTCGTTGTTGTTGAGTGCAACATTGCCATTAAATTTAAAACCCTTGATTAAAACTGTGACCGCGTTGGGCAAGCTCTCACGGGGTACGGGTAGCGGTGCCGTTGTGCTAATTGGATTTGCTTCATGCGGCGGAACAATCAGCTGCGCGTCTTTGTTGACTTGTCCCGCCTGCGGCAGTGCTTGTGACCATACAAAGCCAGCCGTGAAACTAGCAAAAACAAGCGCTAATTGAATTAATCGTCGACAAAATTGACCTCCAATCGAAGGGTTTGACGTAATAGAAATGCGCATGGTGAGAATAATGGTATTAAAAAAGTTAACACTGACGGCAAGCTGCTCATTCTACAATGAATGCATAAAAAACAGCCTCTAGTGCTCAACTCTGAAATAGCCTGTTGTTTTTTTGCACAAACAATCAAAAAGGTTACAAAATTACTTTTGAGATAGGTCAGGTTTGATCAAAACATAATCACCGCGAGCACCGCGCCTGATTTGCACTGGGATCGGCTTGTTTTTATCCTGCCGAGCCAGCACACCCTCCGCCTCTTTCGTACTGAGAATTTCACTGTTAGCGATAGCAACAATGACATCCCCCACACGTAGGCCAGCCGTAGCCGCCACACCCGCGGAGGCCTCTACTGCAGCGCCACCCTTTAATTTTGCTTCTTTTTTCTGCCCCTCGGTCAAGTCAATGAGCGTTAGACCCAACTTTGCAGTCATGGGATGCAACGGTGCGGAAGGCTTCTCAACTTTTTCAGGCTTAATCACTTTCACAGCTTTAGGCTCTTCGGGCTCCAACTCCACAACCGTAATAGGCATATCTAGCATTTTGCCGCGTCGATAAACGCTGATGACAGTTTTTGTACCAGGTTTGGTATTGCCAACGGCGCGAGGTAAATCACTCGATTTATCTATGGATTTACCATCAAATTTAAGAATGATGTCTCCAAGCTCTACGCCTGCTTTGGCTGCTGGCGCATCGTCCACTAAGCGCCCAACCAACGCACCTTGCGCCTTAGGCAATCCAAGAGACGCCGCCAACTCCGCACTCACAGAACCCGCCTCAACACCAATACGACCCCGCGCCACACGACCACCACTACGAAGTTGATCGGCCACACGCGTGGCCTCGTCTATAGGGATGGCAAGCGAAACACCGTTATAGCCGCCTGAGCGCGTGACGATTTGGCTATTGATTCCCACAACCTCGCCGCGCATATTAATGAGTGGCCCGCCCGAATTGCCGGGGTTAATTGCCACATCCGTCTGTATGAAGGGGAGGTACTCGCCCGTATCACGCGCCTTCGCGCTAACAATACCCGCCGTAACCGAGTTATCCAGTCCAAACGGTGAGCCAATTGCCATCACCCATTCACCAACTTTTAAGCGCGCCACATCACCTAGCTTTACAAAAGGCAGGCCACTCGCATCAATCTTGACCACGGCAACGTCAGTACGCTTATCCGCTCCGATAATTTTGGCTTTGTACTCGCGCTTGTCCGTCAGCGTCACCAGTACATCGGTTGCTCCTTCGACGACATGCGCATTGGTCATGATGAAGCCATCCGCAGAAAGGATGAAGCCAGAACCCACACCGCGTGGACGCTCAATCTCTTGCGGTGCCGAAGGCGTTTTTTTAGGAGTGCCCTTTGGCGCATTGGGATTATTTGGCATATTTGGAATCGGTATACCAAAACGACGAAAGAACTCAAGCATCCGAGGATCCATACCTTCTGGCGCGCTATCGTCATCGTCTTCACTTTCGCCGTTATTGCCGGAAAACGGACTACGCACTTTGATTTTTTCAGACGTTCTGATATTCACCACTGACGGTCCAACTTGCTCAACCAGTTCAGTAAAGTCTGGCAAGCCACGTACAACAGGGCTTGCGGACGATTGCTGTGCTGAACTTGACGCAGTGTGCATGAGTGTCAAAGTACCCACAAAAGTTGTACCCACTAAAAGCAGCGCTGAGGCAATCATGGTGTGTTGTTTAGCAAGCATGGGAATTCCTAAAAAATGACATTGATACGTTAATATGCCATTGTTTTACAACTTTTCAATCTCTGGAGACTCCATGTTTACAAAAAAATACGCCTTCAGCAAATTAATTTTTGCCACATCAGCGGCAGTTTTACTAGCAGCTTGCGCCACCCCAAACGGACCTATTGCAACGGCCGAGCTTCAGCCCACAAAAGGCAACTCGGCAAGTGGTGTGGTGAATTTTGTTCAAAATGGAGACAAGGTCATGGTCAGTTTGGATCTAAAGGGCCTCAAACCTAACGCAGAGCATGGCTTTCACATCCATGAAAAAGGCGATTGTTCTAGCGGTGACGGCATGAGCACGGGCGGACACTTCAATCCATTGACAAAAGGTCATGGAGCGCACGGCGTGAATGAACATCATGCTGGGGATTTGCCAGCGCTAAAAGCTGATGCCAACGGCAGCGTCAAAATGAATTTTGAATCAAGGACAATTACTATTGGGTCGGGCGCCACTGATATCGTTGGTCGTGGCATGATTGTTCACCGTGATCCTGATGACTACAAGACTCAGCCCACAGGCAATTCTGGGCCTCGCATTGCTTGCGCAGTCATTAAGGCCTCTTAATCAGTGATCCATCAGCTTTGTGAGCCGCGGTGTGCCCACGCCGTGGTGTGACGTTCAACATAGCTAAAGAACTCGTACATCGCCATCGCCATCGCGCCAATCACAACGAGACCCGCAAAGGCCAGTGCCAACCGCTGCTGTGAGCCCGCCGTTTGCATCAAGTAGCCAATGCCAGAGTCTCCAGCCGTCATCTCCGCCAGTACCGTGCCAACAAATGCCAGCGTAATCGCAATCTTGAGTGAGGCATAAAAATACGGCAACGAGCGCGGCAACCCCACTTTAACGAGCACATCCCAGCGCTTAGCTCCTAGCACGCGAAGCACGTCCTCCAGCTCAGGCTCAAGCGTCGCAAGGCCTGTGGCAATATTGACAGTGATGGGGAAGAAGGAAATCAGGAATGCGGTGAGGATGCCAGGGCCCACGCCAATACCAAACCAAACCACCAGAATTGGCACGATGGCTGCTTTAGGCACCGCGTTAAATGCCACGAGCAAGGGGAACATCGCGCTATAGGCAAGGCGCGCAGAGCCTACTAAAAACCCGAGTAATACGCCGACAACGATACTGATACCAAAACCAACCATGGTGACCCAAAAGGTCTGCCAAGCAGCGAATGCGATGGGGTTTGTGAACTCGGCCAAGGCCTTGCCAATCATCAGCGGGCTTGGAAAAATGAATTCTGGAATATCAAACAGGCCGCACACGCCTTGCCACAAAGCGAGCAAGATGATGAACAAAATAAGCGGCGAATAGGCTTCTAATTTTTTAGTGCTCATGCAGGTTTCCCTCCACGTATGGCGCCAATGTGCCCACGCAATTCGTGAACGATGTCCGAGAACTGCTGCGTGTAGGTAATCTCTAAATCACGTGGACGCGGCAAATCAATTTTTCGCTCCACCACAAAGCGTCCCGGGTTTTTCGACATGACAAATACTTTGTCTGCCAAAAAGACCGATTCACGCAAATCGTGTGTCACCAAAATCACATTAAACTTCTGCAACTGATGCAAGTCACGCAAAACGCACCAGAGTTCTTCTTTGGTGAACGCATCCAAAGCGCCAAACGGCTCATCTAAGAGCAGCATTTTGGGTTCGTGAATCAAGGCTCGGCAAATGCTGGCGCGCTGTTGCATGCCGCCCGATAACTGCCACGGGAACTTGTCCGCGTAGCCCTCTAAGCCCACCGTTTTGAGGAGTTCGCGAGCGCGATCGGCGTACTCTTTTTTCTTCGCTTTAAAGTTGCTGCGGTAAGGCTCAACAATCTCTAACGGAAGCAAAACGTTTTCAAGCGTTGTGCGCCAAGGCAATAAAGACGGGGCTTGGAAGGCCATGCCCGAAATTTTGAGTGGCCCAGTAACGGGCGTGCCATCCACATGAATCGTGCCCTTCGTCGGCATCCGCAACCCCGTGGTCAACTTCATAAAGGTCGATTTCCCGCAGCCCGACGGCCCCACGATGGCGATAAACTCGCCCTCGGTGACCGACAGATTGATGCTTTCAACTGCAAATTGGTTTTGCGCCAGCAACTCATCGTTGTAGGCTAGCCAAACATCTTTAAAGTCAACAAACGCCATACGCTGGATTACTTCTTTTTAGTCACTGGCAATACCGCATTCAATGCTGCGTCGGACGGCAAGAAACTACCATTCCAAATCGCATTGCGATCCACACGAGTCTTGGTGTTGAATGCATCTGACACTTGGCTTGCCATCAAAGTCAAACGGCCATCATTAACCTTGCCAAAACCCTCGAGGCGTGCGTCTGGGCTCGCAATCACGGTATCAATGGCCAGCTTCAGACGACGTTCTTCTAGCGGCACATTAATAATGCCATCGCGCGCTTTAACGTAGCCAATACCCTCAGCAGGGTTAGCAATCACTTCTTTTGCAGCTTTAGTGAATGCGGCAAGGAATGCTTTGATAGCTGCTGGATTTTCTTTAATCATCTTGGGGGTCGCAATGATGGCATTGCCATAGAGTTTCACGCCGTAGTCTGGGTATTGCATGATGGCGACATCTTCAGCTTTCACGCCGCGTGCTTCTAGATTCAGCAGCGATGTGAAGGTAAAGCCCGTGATCGCATCCACGTCACCCTTTGCCAGCATGGTTTCGCGCAGGGCTGGATCCATTGAAATCCAATTCACAGCCCCAACGCCATTGGCTTTAGCAAAAATAGGAAAGCCGCGGCGACCTGCATCGAAACCAGGTGCGCCCAGTTTTTTGCCAGTCAAATCGGCTGGCGTTTTAATGTTCGATTTTTTGAGCGACATCACAGACGCTGGCGTATTGTTGTACACCATCATCACCGCAACAGGCTTGTTTGGTGCATCAGGATTGTTCGCATGGAATTCCATGAGCGCGGCCAAATCGGCAAAACCCATGTCGTAGGTGCCAGAAGCAACACGGGTTACTGCGCCGCCAGAGCCATTGCCAGCGTCAACGGTCACATCTAACTTCGCATCTTTAAAGTAACCTTTAGCAACAGGCGCTAGAAAGAAAGCGGCTGGACCTTCAAAACGCCAATCGAGTTGGAATTTAATAGGTGTGTTGGTCTGCGCCATAGCAGAGCCAAAGCTAAGGGCTGCGGCTAGTGTGATGACTGATTTGATAAAGTTACGTTTGCTCATTTGAAACCCTTAAATTAAAAAAATTGATTCGATACAACGATTATTACGCAAGTCTTATGCCCACAAAAAACTCCTTTTACGGATAAACCCGTAAAAGGAGTTAAATGAGCTCCCTAAATGTGTATCTAGTGTGCACCATCCGACTGTTTCGCGGCTTCCATACTAGCCGCCGCGTCACCATTCGCACCATTAAAGAACATATTGAGCAATAACGCCGTCAAGCTCGCCAGCAATATGCCCGACTCAATCAGCGGGTGAATACCATGTGGCATCCACTGCTTAAAGCTAGGTGCAATCAGTGGAATCATGCCGATGCCGATCGAAATGGCCACAATAAAAAGATTGTGTTTATTGCCTTTGAAATCAACATTTGCCAAGATGCGAATGCCTGTCGCCACCACCATGCCAAACATCACAAGTCCCGCGCCGCCCAATACAAAAGTAGGTAGCGACTCAACCAAGGCTGCCATTTTTGGCAAAAGCCCAAGCAAAATCAAGATCAAGCCACCTGCCACACAAACAAAGCGGCTGCGCACACCCGTCACGCCTACTAAACCCACGTTTTGCGAAAAACTGGTGTACGGGAAGGTATTAAAAATACCGCCAATCAAAGTGCCAAGTCCATCAGTGCGCAGACCTGCGGATAACGCTGGCTGGTCGATTTTTCGACCCGTCATGTCGCCAATTGCTAAAAACATGCCTGTGGATTCAATCATCACCACAATCATCACAAGCGTCATGGTCAAAATCAAAATCGGATCAAAGATGGGCATGCCAAACTGAAATGGCAATACGAAATCAAACCAAGCCGCTTTGCCTACTTTGTCAAAGTTCATCGTGCCCATCAAGGTGGCCACAATGCCACCAATGACTAGACCAAGTAACACTGCAATATTGCTAATAAAGCCTTTGGTAAATTTGGCAATTGCCAAAATGGACACCAGCACCAGCGCAGCGACGCCGATGTTGGCCAGCGGCGCGTAAGCCGGGTTAGGCACGCTACCCACTATCGCCAAGCCTTTAGGCACAGCTGGCACGGCAGAGCCTGCGGCGCTGGCTAAAGCGCCAACATCGGCAAGCCATTTGGCATGATCGGGATTGACCATGCTTGGCGCTGTGGGGCCAAAAGGATTCCCAAAAATCCAGTTGATACCAATACGCATGAGGCTAATGCCAATGATGGCAATGATCGTTCCGGTCACAACGGGCGGAAAGTAACGGAGCATACGACTGACCAGCGGTGCTATCAGCATAGAGACGACACCAGCGCCAATCACCGCGCCAAAAATCATTTGTGCCCCCATAGCGCCAGGATTAGCATTTGCCATGGCGACCATGGGTCCCACCGCGGCAAACGTCACGCCCATCATCACGGGTAATCGGATGCCAAACCACTGCGTGACGCCTAAGGCTTGAATCAAGGTGACTAAGCCGCAGCAAAACAAATCGGCCGAAATAAGCATCGCCACTTGCTCGGGCGATAGCTTCAATGCACGTCCAATAATGAGCGGCACGGCAATCGCGCCCGCATACATCACTAAAACATGTTGAAGACCTAAGATGCCCAGCTTGCCGTTTGGCAAGCGTTCATCAACGGCATGAGTGGATGAATCCATGAATGGCTCCTCAAAAAATAAATAGAAGCCAAACTGTATACACTTTTCCAAACAGCCATCTAGCGATAAACCCTTAGAAGTACAGCCACCACTTGCCTTTTAACTCTTGCTGTAGGTATTCGATAAAACTCATGACTTTCGATGGCACGAGCTTGGGTGAAGGGAACACCGCATGCATTTCTTGCGACGGTAGGCTGTGATCTGCCAAAACGGCTTGCAGCTTGCCATCTGCCATGGATTCACGCGCAACATAGCGTGGCAAAGCTGCCAAGCCCATGCCTGCATTGGCAGCAGCCAATACCGCCGATAGATTGTTAGAACGAAACGTGCCCTTGACCAAAACGGACTGCTCATCGCCTGCGGGGGTTGTCAAGCTCCAGCGATCATCGCCTTGCACACTGCTGTACACCAAGCAGTTGTGGGCGTTTAAATCAGTTGCCACTTTAGGAGTCCCATACGTATCCAGATAAGCCTTGGAAGCCACCATCAACCAGGGGTTCGTGCCGATAAAACGTGAGCCGAGCATCGAGTCCGCTAAGCGCCCCATCCGCACGGCTAAATCAACACCTTGCTCTACCAAATTGACATACCGATCATCCAAACTAAAGTCGATTTGCACCTCGGGGTGTTCGCGCATGTAGCCCATCACAATCGGAACCAAGATACGCCTGCCAAAAGCGACCGAAGAACTAATCCGCAGCCGTCCACCCACTTGGCTTTGCATCAGGGTCGCCAAATTGCTTGCCTCGTCCATCTCACGCGCGATCACTTTGCATTTTTCATAGTAGGCCGCCCCCACTTCGCTGGCTGTCACGCCCCGTGTGGATCGATGCAGCAAGCGCGCACCCAGATGCGCCTCCATCGCTGCAACGGCCTTGGTGGCCGTGGGCTGCGTAATGCCGAGTTCGAGCGCAGCTTTACTAAAACTACCCATCTCGACGACACGCATAAAAAGCTGTACGCCCGTGATTCGATCCATAAAAACCCCTCATTTATGCCGTGGTGGAATATCAATTATCGACCAATAGGGATTCACATCAAAGCACCATCAGCCGAACATCAGCTCCTCAAAACAAATCACCTACAGGAGCAAACGAGATGACAATAATGAAAGCAGCCATGGCAGCGGTATTGGTCATGGAAAAAGAAGGTATCACCACCGCCTTTGGTGTCCCTGGTGCCGCCATCAACCCGCTCTACGCCCAGCTACGCGAGCGGCAGACCATTACGCACATCTTGGCGCGTCATGTTGAAGGTGCGTCCCATATGGCCGAGGGCTACACCCGCGCCAAGGCTGGCAATATCGGCGTGTGCATTGGCACCTCTGGCCCAGCGGGCACGGACATGATTACGGGTCTCTATTCCGCGCAAGCAGACTCCATCCCTATTTTGTGCATCACAGGCCAAGCACCCAGAGCGAGATTACACAAAGAGGATTTTCAAGCAGTCGATATCGCATCCATTGCCAAACCCGTCACCAAATGGGCGACCACCGTGATGGAACCCGCCCAAGTGCCACGTGCGTTTCAGCAGGCCTTTCATTTGATGCGCTCGGGTCGTCCAGGGCCTGTGTTGATTGATCTGCCATTCGATGTGATGATGGCTGAAATCGAGTTTGACATTGATACCTACGAGCCCCTCAGCGCCTATAAGCCCACCGCTAGTCGCAAGCAAATTGAACGCGCACTTGCGATGCTGAGTACGGCGGAGCGCCCTTTAATTGTGGCGGGCGGCGGCATCATCAATGCCGACGCGCCTGAATTACTCCAGCAATTTGCCGAGCTCGTCGGCATCCCCGTGATTCCAACACTGATGGGCTGGGGCACGCTGCCAGACAACCACCCGCTCATGGTGGGCATGTGCGGCTTGCAGACCAGCCATCGCTATGGCAACGCCAACATGCTGGCCAGCGACTTCGTTGTAGGCATCGGCAACCGCTGGGCCAATCGGCATACGGGCTCGCCCGAGGTGTACTGCAAAGGACGCAAATTTATCCATGTGGACATTGAGCCCACACAAATTGGCCGCGTGTTTGCACCTGATTACGGCATCGTCTCAGATGCCAAAGCTGCACTACAACTTTTTATCGAAGTCGCGACCGAATGGAAAAAAGCAGGCAAGCTGCCAGACTGGTCTGGCTGGGCAAAGGAATGCTACGACCGCAAGCATTCAGTCGAATTTATGCGCAAGACCAACTACAACACCGTGCCCATGAAGCCCCAGCGCGTCTACCAGTGCATGAACAATGCCTTCGGCCAAGACACGACTTACGTCTCCACCATTGGACTCTCGCAAATCGCGGGGGCGCAGTTCCTGCACGTCTACAAACCGCGTCACTGGATTAATTGCGGCCAGGCAGGTCCGCTGGGCTGGACGATTCCAGCAGCACTCGGCGTTCGTGCCGCAGACCCTAAACGCAAAATTGTGGCGCTATCGGGCGACTACGACTTTCAGTTCATGCTGGAAGAGTTGGCTGTGGGCGCGCAATTCAAATTGCCCTACATCCACATCGTTGTCAACAACAGTTATTTAGGTCTGATTCGCCAATCCCAGCGTGGCTTCAACATGGACTATGCGGTGCAGCTTGCGTTTGACAACATCAACTCGCCCGAGGTCAATGGCTACGGCGTCGATCACATCAAAGTAGTGGAAGGCCTTGGTTGCAAAGCGATTCGGGTTCGCACACAGCAAGAGATTGCGCCCGCCATCAAACAAGCCGAAGCTTGGATGGTTGAATTTCAAGTACCCGTTGTGATTGAGATCATGTTGGAGCGCGTCACCAACATCGCCATGGGCACCGAGATTGATAACGTGGTCGAGTTTGAAGAGCTGGCTGACACAACAGCCGATGCGCCAACTAGCGTGGCTATTTCTATGCTGGATTGACAAGCCTTCTGGCTTTGGCTTGTTTTCACTTTAATATTGGATCTTTATGCAACCTAGTCACGAGAAACGCACATGACAACACCTTCTTTCAAAATCGGTTTTATTGGCCTTGGCATCATGGGAGCGCCCATGGCAGGTCACCTTATCAAGGCAGGACATTCGCTGTTTGTCTATACGCGTAGCAAAGTGCCCACCGAAATTGCTGATGCGGCAACCGTTTGCACTGACGCACAGGCCGTCGCCAAGCAAGCCGACATCATCCTCACCATGCTGCCTGACACACCCGATGTCGCCAAAGTTTTATTTGGCGACAAAGGCATTGCCAGCGGCCTCGCTGCAGGCAAACTGGTGATTGACATGTCTTCTATCTCGCCCGTAGACACCAAAGAATTTGCGCAAAAGATTGAAGCGCTTGGTTGCGACTATTTGGATGCGCCTGTTTCAGGTGGCGAAGTCGGAGCCAAGAACGCCACACTGTCCATCATGGTGGGCGGCAAACCTGAGGCGTTTGAACGCGCCAAACCCGTGTTTGAAGCCATGGGCAAAAACATCACCCGCGTTGGCAATAGTGGCGATGGTCAAACC
>JANPAY010000451.1:0-5615 GCA_031430155.1 Comamonadaceae bacterium | reverse complement strand
CGAAGAAAGCAGCGGCTAAGCCAGCAGCAAAAAAGCCAGTCGCTAAGCCTGCTGCAAAGCCAGCGGCTAAGCCTGTAGCTAAAACGACCATCAGCCCACAAGCTGCTTGGCCGTTCCCAACAGCTTCCAAGCCTTAAACGCCAGAAGCTCAAAACCCACAAACGCCGCCCTCGGGTGACGTTTGTGGGTTTTTTTATTAGCGAGTTTAATTATTTCAAAATAGATTTTGGTAGCGAGTAATTCTGTCCACCTGCATGTCCAATTTTGATGGCTGCAATTTTATTACCTAAGGCGGCGCACTTTGCCATAGACCAGCCTTGTTCAAGACCAAAGAGCAGTGCGCCGCGCCAAGCATCACCGCAGCCCGTGGGGTCAATCACAGAGGCTGCAAGTACTGGCGCAACTTTTGTAGCAATGCCCTGTTCCCAAACTTCCGCACCATGCTCGCCCAGTGTGATGGCATAACCTTGCACGCGTTTAGCTATTTCTGCGTGCGTCCAACCCGTCCGTTCTGAAAGCATCTGTGCTTCGTAATCGTTGACAGTGACCCAAGTTGCTAATTCAATAAAGTGCTGCAAATCTGAGCCGTCAAACATAGGCAGACCTTGCCCTGGATCAAATACAAAAGGAATACCTGCGGCTTTAAATTGCTCAGCATGCTCAATCATGGCTTGCCGACCATCGGGCGAGACAATACCCAGTTTGATGTCCTGTCGGGCTGCGATCGTATTGCGATGAGCTTCGGCCATGGCACCAGGATGGAACGCTGTAATTTGATTGTTATCGTTATCTGTCATGATCATGGCTAAGGCTGTAACGGCTTCGGGCACTGTGCTCACAAACTCAGTGCTGATGCCAAAGGTTTTGAAGCGATCTAAATAATCTGCACCATCATGACCAACAGTGGCCATGGGCAGTGCCGTACCGCCTAGCAATTTCAAACTATAGGCAATATTGCCTGCACAACCACCAAATTCGCGCTTGAGATTGGGGACATAAAACGAGACGCTGAGCTTGTGAAGCTGATCTGGCAAGATTGCATCAGCGAAGCGTCCATCAAAACGCATGATGTTGTCGAAAGCAAGGGAGCCGCAAATGATAGATGCCATAAAGTGATGTTCTCGATGAGTAAAAGTTAAGGATAAAAAAGAACTAAGCGATAGCCAACGATATCTTTCATATTGAGTCGGATATTGGTGCCTGATTGAGAGGTGATGAGCCAGTTGTAGGTATGCTCCGCACCACTTGGCAAAGTGGTTGAGTCGCTAGCATCTGCAGCTATCACGTGACGAACTAAAAGGGCGTCACTATTGTCTAAAAGATTGAGCTCTAGCTGCGGGACGGTTAATGTTGTCTGCGATGTGTTTTTAAGCGTCGCCGTCAAACGGAAAGCGGCATTGCCATCTTTTTGAAAGCTAGAGTTTTCGATCAACCAGCCATCGATTTGACGACGTGCGGATCTGGCGCAAGACCATACATCACAAAGCTTTTGAACAATGGGTGCCGTGCTTGGCATGAGGCGAGCCAACCTTGCATGCTCGGTGCGAACGAGCTGGATCGTCAGTAGCACGAGCAAAAAGATGGCAATCAGTGCTAGCAGAACTCGGACCCCTGGATTTGCCCAGAATTGCGTTTTTTTTGCCTGCTGCACAAAACTCAAATCACTGAGCGGTGTTTGCGATTGCAAAGGTGGGGTGAATTCGCTTTGCGCATGATCGGCTCTGTGTTCACGATCGAGATCATCCAATTGCGTTAATTGCACTTGGGCATCAAATACCTCCATGCAGTGTCCACAGCGAACGCGTCCGTCTGAGGCCTCCAATTGCTCGCGAACCATGGTGAACACGGTGCCGCAGTTGGGGCAGGTGACAACCAAACTCATGCGCCCATCAGCACCCAGCCGTCCATCGTATCTAAAACTTGCAGTGGTAGGTATGGCGCATAAGCCAGCTTCAACTCTTCAATCTGGCGCTCCAAGATGCCCGCCAAAACCAAACGCCCGCCTGTTGCGACATGGCCGCAGAGCAATGGAGCGAGGACTTTAAGCGGTGAGGCGAGGATGTTTGCCAGAACCGTGTCGTAGCTACCCGACGCTAGATCGGGAAGACCTAATTGGAGATCGGTGCTATTGGCGATAGCATTTGCTTTGGATGCTGTCACCGCTGCAGGATCAATATCAACACCACAAACAGGCGATGCCCCAAACTTTTTAGCGGCAATGGCTAAGATGCCCGAGCCACAACCATAGTCCAGTGTGCGACCCAGTGCCAGCCCTTTCTGGGCTTGGTTTGCAATCCATTTCAAGCACATAAAGGTCGTTGGATGCGTTCCCGTACCAAACGCTAAACCCGGATCTAGTCTAATGACTTGCTTGGCGGCAAGCGGTGGTTCGCACCACGTGGGCACAATAAAAAAATGATCCGTGACGGGTACAGGTGCAAATTGAGACTGCGTGATACGAACCCAATCTTGCTCTGGCACAGCGGTAATACCAATGGCACGGCTGCCATCGAAAAAGTCTTGCAAAGCCAAGATAGACAAGGCTTCCCGAGCACCTGACTCGTCGCTAAACAAAGCATTGAGTCTTGAGTGCGCCCACGCGGTGTGTTCAATCGGCATGCCCGGCTCGCCGAAGAGCGCTCGCTCAGCGTCGGTGCCTGCATCGGCATCTTCAACCGACACGCTGACAGCGCCAAGTTCCATCACGGCCTCACTGACGATGTCAACGACACCTTCTGGGCAGAGCAAATGAAGTTCAAACATGGATGGCTTTAAGTATTTGCCAATTTAGTGCGACGTGCTAACCACTCTTCTAGGTAGTGGATATTCGTGCTACCTTGAATAAATCGCAAATCATTCATCAACTCTTTGTGCAGCGGGATATTGGTTTTAATGCCTTCCACTACGGTCTCGCTAAGGGCGGTTCGCATACGAGCCAGTGCAATTTCGCGTGTCGCACCATGCACAATAATTTTGCCAATCATCGAGTCGTAATAAGGCGGTACGGTGTAGTTGGTGTACACATGTGAATCGACCCGAACGCCAGGGCCACCTGGTGCATGCCACATGGTGATTTTTCCAGGTGACGGGGTAAAGTTATAGGGGTCTTCTGCATTGATTCGAACTTCAATGGCATGACCTTCGTTTTTAATTTGTTTTTGCGTGAAAGGCAATACTTCACCTGCCGCCACCATGATTTGCGTGCGCACAATATCAACGCCGCTCACCCATTCGGTCACGGGATGCTCGACTTGAACACGGGTATTCATTTCAATAAAGAAAAATTCGCCGTCTTCATATAAAAATTCAAACGTGCCCGCGCCTCGGTAATTGATCTTTCGGCAAGCCGCCGCGCAGCGTTCGCCAATTTTTTCAATCAGCTTGCGTGGAATGCCTGGCGCTGGCGCTTCTTCAATAATTTTTTGATGGCGCCGCTGCATCGAGCAATCACGTTCGCCCAGCCACACGGCGTGCTTATGCTGGTCGGCAATGATTTGAATTTCGATGTGGCGCGGATTTTGCAGGAATTTCTCAAGGTAAACCTCGGGATTGCCAAATGCTGCGCCAGCCTCGGCCTTTGTCATTTGGACCGCGTTGATGAGCGCCGCTTCGTTATGCACGACACGCATGCCACGTCCGCCGCCGCCGCCAGAAGCCTTAATGATGACGGGATAGCCCACGGATTTAGCGACTTTTTTCATCACGGCGGGATCGTCTGTGAGCGCCCCTTGAGAACCCGGCACCGTTGGCACACCAGCGCGAATCATGGCTTGTTTGGCAGACACTTTGTCACCCATCATGCGGATGGATGCTGCTGTTGGACCAATAAACACAAAGCCACTTTGCTCCACGCGTTCGGCAAAGTCTGCGTTTTCACTAAAGAAGCCGTATCCAGGGTGAATGGCTTCGGCCTCGGTTACTTCAGCAGCGGCAATGATGGCGGGCATCGAGAGATAACTTTTGCTAGATGGCGCAGGGCCAATACAAACCGCCTCGTCAGCCAGCCGCACATATTTAGCGTCACGGTCTGCTTCCGAGTACACCACCACAGACTTAATGCCCATTTCTCGGCAGGCGCGCTGGATGCGAAGTGCAATTTCGCCGCGATTGGCGATCAGAATTTTCTTAAACATAGCCATATCTTTGAACTAGGTTTCTGCGATTAGGCAATTTCAAACAATGGCTGACCATATTCCACGCCTTGGGCAGTATCGGCCAAGACTTTCACCACCGTGCCCGATTTGTCGGCTTCAATTTCATTCATGATCTTCATGGCTTCAATGATGCAAACGGTTTGGCCCTGCTTAACTGCGTCGCCGACACTCACAAACGGTTTGGCATCGGGGCCTGACGAAGTGTAGAACGTGCCAACCATCGGCGCTTTGAGAACATGGTTGATGTTTGCAGCAGGAGCGGCAGGGGCTACTGACGAGACTACAGGCGCAGCAGCTGGAGCGGGAGCGGCGCTTTGCGCCGCAGGCGGCGCTACCGCATAATGAACTTGCGCTGCTGCTGGTTGGTTGCCAATCGGCAAGCTCTTCACAATACGAACCGTGCCTTCAGCTTCGGTGATTTCTAATTCAGCGACGTTTGATTCTGAGACCAAGTCGATCAATGTTTTGATTTTGCGTAAATCCATGCGAGGCTCCTAAATGACTAGATGCGCCATTCTAGCTTTAAGACGTGCTAGCCAAGTTTGAGATCATTTTGAAGTCATTTGTGCTCAATTGACCTTCTTTTTTAAACAAAGTGCTGCCATTTTTTGAAATGAGCACAGAATAAGGTAGTCCACCTGAGGCATTGCCAAGCGCCTTGCTTAGCGCCACGCCATCAAATCCTGAAATAGCGATAGGGAATTGCATAGGCATCTTGCTTAGGAACTTAACGACTGATTCCGATTTATCGGCAGCAATTCCAAGCAATTGCAAACCGTTGATGTTGGCAGAGCGATTCTCCAGGTGGAATTTATCGAGTAGTGGCATCTCTTCAACGCACGGCGCACACCAAGTTGCCCAAAAGTTAATCAGGAGCGGTTTGCCTTTAAATTGTGTCAGCGCAAGCGGCTCGCCAGTTGGCGTTTGAAGCGTGAGAGCCCAAAGCGAGGATAGTTCTGCGGGCGGTGTTTTCTCAGTACTTTTGCGGCCAGCAGTCATCACACCTGCAGCCAATGCCCCCAAACCTGCCAAGCTGGCTAAGAGTAGGTGGCGTTTGTTCATAGAACGGGGGCAAGCAACCTCGCCAAATCCGCTTCGCTAGCACCTTCGCGTTTGGCGCGGTCTTGCAATTGGTCTTCGCCAATCTTCCCAACGTTGAAGTACACAGCATCTGGATGCGCCAAATAAAAACCGCTCACGCTGGCAGCGGGTGTCATGGCGAGGCTCTCGGTTATGCCCATACCAATTTCAGATGCTTGCAAAAGCTCAAACATGGCGTGCTTGGGGCTGTGGTCAGGGCAGGCAGGGTAGCCAGGGGCAGGGCGGATACCTTGGTATTTTTCGCCAATCATGTCTTCATTAGAGAGTTGCTCGCTTGCTGCGTAACCCCATAAGTCAGTGCGCACTCTGTGGTGGAGGCACTCTGCAAAGGCTTCTGCCAAACGGTCTGCCAGTGCTTTG
>JANPAY010000450.1:0-6366 GCA_031430155.1 Comamonadaceae bacterium | reverse complement strand
TTCTTCGATATTGGCCATGACCAATTTTTCTAACAACGACTGCTCGTTTGCAGCTGAAGTCGGTTGCGATGCCTCACTGGCATTCGCATTGGCTCCCATGTCATAGGTCGGTTCTTTAGGGGATTCATTCATAAAGTCATTCAATAAAAGTAAAGGATCAAAATTCGAGCGGTTTGAGGTTGTAAGCAGTTTGCCAATGCGCCACGCCCTGCGCTTCCATCATGGCGATTTTGACAAGCCCTCCTTTGCACGGACCGCCGGCGCATTCACCTGTAGCTGGCTCGTAAGCCGCACCATGCGAGGCACACAGTAGCCATTGTCCTGTATTGTCAAAGACATGGTTAGGCTGCCAATCGAGCTCCATCGCTACGTGCGCACATCGGTTCAAGTAGGCATGAGGCCGTCCCTCAAAGCGCACGGCAAAAGCCCGGCAGGTTTGCCCTGCGTAATGGACATCAAAAGGGACAGCCAAACCACCCTTTGCGCCTTCAACCAAATCAGCAACGGAACAAAGTGGTATCCAAGTATCAGTAGTCATGACTGGATTATGCCTTTGACGCTTCAATATCAGCATTTCGTCGCAAGCCAATAGCTATATGGCCTGCTACAGGTGCATATTCGAGGCTATGCAAAATTTAAAGCATCGATTTATTCAATTTCTAGCGTTGACGGCTGGACTAACTGCGCTCGTCGCTTGCCAAATGAGCGAAAAAAAGCCTACTCACTCCACCGACGCAGACACGAATCGCGCAGCTCAATTCACATCGCTTAACGACGAGGGGGTATTCCGTAACTTACCAAATCCAGCGTTAGAAGCTAGGCAACAAAACCCACTCAAAATCATGTGGCGAGTTTTGACTGAAAAAAAAGTAGGCACGGTCCCGATTGACCCCATTCCACTACAAAAACTTACGCGCGAGTCATTGGATGCGCTTGATCCCAAGCTGAATCATGTGGTGCGGCTTGGGCACTCCTCGCACTTGCTGAAATTGCAGGGCAAATACTGGCTGATTGACCCCGTGTTTAGCGAGCGTGCGTCACCTGTGCAATGGGCTGGACCTAAGCGCTTTCATCCTGCGCCCATTGGTCTTGAGCAATTGCCGCCGATTGAAGGTGTCATTTTGTCACACGATCACTATGACCATTTGGATGCGAGCGCTACCGAATTTTTGGCAAGCCGGGTGCAGCACTATGTGGTGCCGCTCAAGGTTGGGGCTAGACTTGTAGAGATGGGTGTACCCCAAGATCGAATCACGGAGCTTGACTGGTGGGGCACCGCCACGATTGGTCATGTCAAATTATCTGCTGCACCTGCGCAGCACTTTTCGGGGCGAACACTTGGTGACCGTAACAAAACGCTATGGGCCTCTTGGATCATGGATGTGGGCGGGCAGAGGATTTTTTATAGCGGCGACGGAGGCTACTTCTCTGGCTTCAAAGAAATCGCCAAACGTTTTCCCGACATCGATTTGGCATTGATTGAAAACGGCGCCTACGACGCTCAGTGGCCCGATGTACACATGACGCCCGAGCAAAGCATCGATGCCTTTATCGACCTCAAAGCAAAAGTCCTCTACCCCGTTCACAACAGCACGTTCGATCTGGCTTTTCACCAATGGCGTGATCCACTTGAGCGCATAGCCAAACTATCAAAAACTACCAACATCAACCTTGCAACCCCACTTATTGGTGAACCAATGACGATTGGCAAATCGCGCGAAAACAAAGAATGGTGGATTGGGCTCAAATGAAAAAAATAATCACCCTTTTAATAACTGCCCTACTGCCCGCCTTATCCAGCATGGCTTTGGCGCAAGTTGGCATGCGTGAGATAAACGTTGATGGTCTGCCAATAACGCTGGTTTATCCGACAGACGACCAAGCAGTGATGGTGAAATTTAGTTCGTTTGAAATCAATGTCGCCATGAACGCCAAACCCAAACTGGGCAATAACCGCTTAATCGTGATGTCGCATGGCACGGGCGGTAGTGCCAGCAGCGACCATGAGCTTGCAGCGGCACTAGCCAAAGCGGGCTACATCGTGGCGCAACCCCTGCACAGCGGTGATAACTGGAAGGATGTCAGCCGGGCTGGCCCAGCAAGTTGGACAACACGACCCGCTGAAATATCTAAGTCAATCAATGCTTTGGCAAAAGACGCAACTTTTTCAAACCTATTTGATGTATCTAAAGTTGGCGTGCACGGCATGTCCGCTGGCGGTATGACCGCGGTTAGCGTCTCAGGTGGTCAATGGAGCTTGCTGACGATGATTAAGCACTGCGGGAAAAACATGGACGAAGACATCGGCTTTTGCTTAAGCGGATCGACCAATGACAAAACAGAACAGCTCAAGCGCCGCGCTCAGTTTCTAGCAGGAGCCAATGCGCCAGAAGCGTTTTTGCCTGCGGAATTGAAGGCGACTCACGGTGCCATCGATAACCGAATTAAGGCAACGACGCTTGCCGTCCCATTGGCCGCAACTTTTACTGCCGCCAGTTTGGCAGCCATCAACATCCCTGTTGGCGTGCTTGGCGCATCCAACGATGAATGGTTAGTCCCCAAATTTCATTCCGAGTATTTACTCGCAAATTGCACGAAATGCGTCTCTTTGAGTACGCTACCCAACGCAGGGCATATGGATTTACTCTCTCCTTGGCCTCAAGATGTAGCAACAAGCGTTGGCGAAAAAGTCCTACGTGGCGGTATGCCCAACCCCAAATTCGAGCCCAAAGATCGGACGCAAGGTTTTGAGCGCATTGTTCAATTTTTTAATCAACAACTCATTTAATTATTTTTATGCTTTCGCAAATCATCACCAACACACCCAAATGGGTTTTCATTTTATTTTTTGTCTTGTTGGCACTTGGCATTAGCCAAATGCGGACGCAAATCAAATCACGCAAACGTGTACTCATTCTTCCCCTCGTTTTACTGATTCTGTCATTAGCAGGCGTGACCTCTGCCTTTGGCGTATCCGCTATGCCAATTGCTGCTTGGGCTGCCGGCTATCTTGCTCTTGCAGGCCTTATGGGAAAAGGTCTGGCCACTGTAGGTGGTTCGTACGATTCGACTACAAAAAAGTTTACCGTGGCAGGCTCGCCTATTCCGCTCATCTTGATGATGGGCATCTTCTTTCTCAAATATTTTGTAGGAGCAAGCATGGCGATGAAAGCCAGCTTTAGCTTGGACGCTGCTTTCCCCATCGTGGTCAGTCTGCTTTATGGCGTTTTTAGTGGCGTTTTCGCAGGCCGTGCGCTACGATTACTGAAACTCGTTAAATCATCATGACCAACCTCACGCCCTTACTTGCCGTTCACGTCACCGCAGCGCTCAGCGCCGTGGTTCTCGGTCCGTTTGCGCTGTGGGCAAGGCTCGGGATGACACAGCGCCCCAAGCTGCACCGTGCATTTGGTTATGCATGGGTGACCATGATGGTATTAACAGCTATTACAGCTATTTTTATTAAAAGCACCGCATCGCTACCTAGGTGGGGAGATTACTCGCCTATTCATCTACTCATCCCTGTGACTCTATTTAGCCTTTTTGGTGCTTTTTGGTATCTCGCCAAAGGCAATATCCCCATGCATAAAAAAACCATGCTGTCGCTCTATTTTTGGGCTTGCATTTTTACAGGCGCGCTCACGTTGCTTCCTGGCCGCTTGATGAGTCACTGGGTGTTTGGTTAAGTCATGCGTAAACGTTCTCTTCACAACCGCCTTCAGCACACGGCACTACATCGTTTTATTGCCGTTTGCATTGGTGCGACCGTTTTAGCTTTGATTTTGTGGGGCATCCAAACAAAAGTTTGTCTTGACGATCAAATGGTTTATTCTTTTGCGACCTCGTTACCTATTTGGTTTTTGGGCGACGTGGTTAGGAAGCGCGTCTTCCCAGCGCCAGAGGGTGCACCATGGCTCGATAGCATACGAGTCCGCTTGTTTATCCTAGGCAGTATCGTGTTTGGCTTTATCTTGGGCACATCCATCGGCGATTGGTATGCGGGTCACTCCACTTTAGATTTGTTGAAGTTCGCGCCTCAAAAATTTGCTGGCTTCGTTATTTTGTGCATCTCAGTCACTATTGTTTTCATCAAGTTTTTCTATCAACACAATCGACTACGAATAGCTGAGCAACAAGCAACCGAATCCAAACTTCAACTTTTGCAATCGCAACTCGAGCCGCACATGCTGTTTAACACGTTGGCTAATTTGCGAGTGCTGATTGACCTTGACAGTGTTCGCGCTCAAGCGATGTTGGATCGAATCATCGACTACCTTCGCGCCACGCTAGGTGCCTCTCGTGTCACGAGTCATGCACTGTCGCTGGAATTTGACCGCCTAGATGATTATTTGGCGCTGATGCAAATCCGCATGGGCGCTCGCTTGCAGTACACGTTAGATTTGCCTGAGAGCTTGAAAGCAGCTCCCTGCCCTGCCCTCATCTTGCAGCCCGTCGTTGAAAACGCCGTCCTGCATGGCCTAGAGCCCAGTGCCGTGGGCGGCGCGGTTTGCGTCACGGCAGCGCAAGTCGATAAAAAAGTCGTACTAACCGTCACCGATACGGGGCTTGGCTTTGAGAACACTCAAGATCACACCAGCAGCGAATCCAACTCAGGCTTTGGCTTAGCGCAGCTGCGCGAGCGCTTAGAAACACTCTATGCAGGGCAAGCCACTGTTGAAATGACTGCCAACTCGCCAACAGGAACTTGCGTCACCATCACCATGCCCATCACATTGCCCTCCAATGAAACCAATTTCTGCCCTTATTGCTGAAGACGAGCCGCTGCTGGCCGAGTCACTTAAACGTGAATTGGCCAAAGCGTGGCCAGAACTTGAGATTTGCGCCGTGGTCGGCGATGGACAAAGCGCCGTCGATTTGGCATTCAAACTGCAACCCGATATCTTGTTTTTAGACATCCAAATGCCTGTGATGACGGGTCTGGAAGCCGCGTCCAGCTTGGCTTCCAGCTTACCTGCCCCGCAAGATTTGCCGTTGTTAGTGTTTGTAACCGCTTTCGATCAATACGCCGTGCAAGCGTTTGAAAATCAAGCCATCGACTATGTGCTCAAGCCTATGCGGCCCGAGCGCTTGGCAAAAACGGTGGCAAGACTAAAAGATCGCTTGCAAGAACGCACGTCTAGCGATCCTGTTGATAGTTACGACCAAACCGCCGCGCAATTGCGCGATTTGCTATTGGCCACCACGCCAAAGCAAGCCAGACTTAGCATCATCCAAGCCAGCCGCCAAACCAGCACGGGCAGCACGATTCACATGATCCCAATTGAAGATGTGGTCTATTTTGAAGCGGCGGATAAATACATTCGTGTCTTGACCCAAGATCAGGAGTATTTAATTCGAACGCCGCTGAAAGATCTACTCGCACAGCTTGATTCCAACGTATTTTGGCAAGTCCACCGAGGTACGGTGGTTCGAGTATCTTGCATCGCATCGGTGCATCGCGACGAAAACTTTAAAGTGAGTTTGAAGTTGCGCAACCGCACAGAAACCCTTGCCGTGAGCCGCTTGTACGGACATTTGTTTAAAGCGATGTGATGACCCCCCTGTCACTTCGTGACATCCCCCCTACTTCGCAGGGGAGATCAAACTAGCATCTGCCTTAACCAATCGGGCAGGGTTTCGGCTTTTTTGGCAATGGAGTTCACCCACACTGTGGTCGAGCCACCTGCTGCATAAATCACATCTGGTTCATTTTCTAGTTCCAGCGTAATCCACGTTTCAAAACTGGTACGCGCCACATCGCTCACGTAGAGCTTGGCCACAATGCTGGCGGGGAACTCGAGCTGCTTATAAAAATTACAAACCGCATTGGCAATCACAAAACCCTCACCGCTTGGCGTTGGCTTGGCACCGACGCCATGCAGCCAATCAATACGAACGGTCTCGAAATAGCGAAAGTAAATGGTGTTGTTCAAATGCCCCATCGCATCCATATCGCCCCAGCGCATGGGGAAAGTGGATTGATAGACGAGTTTTTTGTTGTCGGGAATGATGTAACGCATGGAATGAACTCACTTTATGAAGTGAGACATCATAAAATCAATTTTTGACTTTGAAATGACAACATGACACCGCAAGAAATTCTCACTCAATTTGGCCCACGCGAAAACATGGAATACGACGTCGTGATCGTAGGCGCAGGTCCTGGCGGTTTATCGACAGCCATCAAGCTCAAACAGCTTGCAGCGGCCAGTGGTAAAGAGGTCTCGGTATGCGTGCTTGAAAAGGGTTCTGAACCAGGAGCCCATATCCTCTCTGGCGCAGTGATGGATCCACGCTCTATGAACGAGCTATTCCCCAATTGGAAAGAGCTGGGTGCACCGCTTAATCAACCTGTGACTGGTGACG
>JANPAY010000449.1:0-7666 GCA_031430155.1 Comamonadaceae bacterium | reverse complement strand
TTTGTTTTTCGTGACAGAGCACCTCCGTTTGGCGGCGTTGTCGCCTTGGGTTGCGCGCTGGGCGCACCTAGTGACACCTGCACAGGCCATACTGGATGTGGCTTGCGGGGCAGGTCGGCATGTGAAACTCTTTGCGGATAAGGGCTGCGCGGTTACGGCGCTGGATATCTCTAGTGAGGCCTTGCAGGCCGTGGCGGCGCATTCACCCAGCGCGCGTAGGGTGCAAGCGGACATTGAAAACGCGCCTTGGCCACTGCTGGGCGAAACCTTTGATGCGGTGGTGGTGACCAACTACCTGTGGCGCCCTGTGTTTCCGCAGCTGCTTGCCAGTTTGAAGTCGAGTGGCATCCTGATTTACGAGACCTTTGCTGTGGGCAATGAGACGGTGGGCAAACCCTCGCGCCCAGATTTTTTGCTCAAGAGTAAAGAATTGTTATCGCTATGCGCAGAGTTCCACGTTATTGCCTATGAAGAGGGGTTTTTAACGGCGCCAGACCGCTTTGTCGCGCGCATTGTGGCGACTAAGCGGGCAGGTAAAATAATGGCTTCGTCCGACTTACCTAGATTTCACTTATGACCCCCCTGACTGGCAGTATCGTTGCACTCATTACCCCTATGCTGGATGACGGTAGCGTTGACTACGCGGGTTTGCGCAAGCTAGTGGACTGGCATATCGCTGAAGGCACAGATTGTATCGGCGTGGTCGGGACAACAGGCGAGTCACCTACCGTGAGCGTGGAAGAGCACTGCGAGATTATTCGCGTATCGGTTGAACAAGCCGCCAAACATACCGAACGCTTTGTGCCCATCATGGCAGGTTGCGGCGCGAACTCGACCGCAGAGGCGATTGAGCTGGCGCGTTACGCCAAAAAGGTCGGCGCACATTCGCAGCTACAAGTCGTCCCGTACTACAACCGCCCCACGCAAGAAGGTCAGTATCTGCATTTTAAAAAGATCATCGAGAGTGTGGAGCTGCCGATGTATTTGTACAACGTGCCAGGTCGCACGGTGGCGGATATGGCGCACGACACAGTGATGCGTTTGGCCGAAGTGGACGGCATTGTGGGGATCAAAGAAGCGACAGGCAACATTGAGCGTGCGCAGTGGCTGATTAAAGCCGTGCGCGAACGTGGACTCAAAAACTTTGGTATCTATTCAGGCGATGACCCGACAGCCGTGGCACTTATGCTGTGTGGCGGGCAAGGCAACATTAGCGTCACGGCCAACATCGCGCCGCGCAAAATGCATGAACTATGCGTGGCTGCTGTGGGTGGTGATGCGGCAACTGCGATGCGTTTGCAGTTTGAATTGATGCCGCTACATAAGCATCTGTTCGTTGAAGCTAATCCTATTCCCGTGAAGTGGGCTGCGGCTCGCATGGGGCTTTGTGGAGGCGCAATGCGCTTGCCGATGACGACACTCACCTCTGCGTCGCAACTGCTCGTCGAGCAAGCCATGCGGACCAGTGGCATTTTGAAAGACTGATGATGAAATTGAAACTTTGGATGGCGGTGACGATGCTTGCCTTAACGGCTTGCTCCACCACATTTGATGGCAACAAGGTGGATTACAAATCGCAAGGCAAACAAGCGCCTACGCTGGAAGTGCCGCCCGATTTGTCGCTGCTGACAAAAAATTCACAAGCTTCCGTCCCCCTTGGGGGCGCTGCCAACGCAAGCGCTTTTCAAGCGAGTGCGGTAGCCAGCGCCACGGCCACAGCAAATGCCACAGCCGTCAATATGCTGGGTGATATACGGGTGGTGCGTGACGGTACGCAGCGCTGGTTGATCTCTGACCGTGCGCCAGAAAAATTATGGGAAGAGATTAAAAAGTTTTGGACTGATAACGGTCTCACGATCATCATCGACCAGCCCAACTTAGGTATTATGGAGACGGATTGGAATGAGAACCGTGCCAAGTTGCCGCAAGATGGGATTCGCAAATATCTGGGTAAAGTGCTGGATGGCTTGTTCTCTACGAATGAGCGCGATAAATATCGCACACGACTAGAGCGTACGGCTAGCGGTGGCAGTGAGATTTACATTAGCCACCGAGGTCTCTTTGAAGACTTTACCAATAACGATCGCACCAGTTTGATTTGGAAACCACGTCCTGCTGATCCAGAGCTAGAAGTTGAATTTTTAAAGCGCTTGATGGTGCGTCTTGGTGGGGCACAAGAGGCGGCGAATGCAGCACTCAATTTGCCTAAAGCTGCTGCTGTAACGCTGGCGGCAGCGCGTGCCAACATCGAACAAGACGCGTCACAAAGCAGCCTTGTGATGGGCGATACTTTTGATCAGGCTTGGCGCCGAGTGGGACTAAGCTTGGATCGCACCAATTTCACAGTCGAAGACCGCGACCGCACGAAAGGCATTTACTTTGTGCGCTACGTTGAGCCCGATGCTGAAAAAAATCAACCTGGATTTTTGGCGCGTATGTTTGGCGCCAAATCTAAAGAGTCATTACAAAAATACCAAATACTTCTAAACAATGAAGCAAATAGGACGCGCGTGCGCGTGGCCGATATGGCGGGCAAAGTGCTCAATACGGCGGATGCTAAAAACATCCTCAAAGTCTTGCTCGACGATCTGAAGTAGCGCAGGACTGTTTTGCGTTTTTGTAGCTTAGGCAGTGGTAGCGCGGGTAATGCCACCCTTGTCGAGGCGACATCTGGTAACAGGGTGACAAGGCTTTTGATTGACTGCGGGATGCCGTACAAGCACTTAGACGAACGCCTTGCAAAGCGTGGGCTTGCGCTTAACGACCTTGATGCCATTTTTGTGACGCATGAGCATAGCGACCATGTGGGCTGCGCCCGCCAGCTGGCGGTGCAAGAGCAACTACCTATTTGGATGAGTCGCGGCACTTATGCGGCGATGGGTAGCCCGGATTTGGCAGGGTATCAACGCTTCGCGTATGACGATGAACCAATCACGATTCGAGATTTAAGTTTGCATCCGTTTACTGTGGCACATGATGCGAAGGAGCCGCTACAGCTCACCGTGACCGATGGCGATAAACGCTTTGGACTTTTAACTGATTTAGGGCACGCGACGCCTCATGTGATTGATCGGATGCAAAACCTGAACGCTGTTGTCCTAGAGTTCAACCATGATGAGGCGCTTTTACAGGCCAGTAAATACCCATTATTTTTAAAACAACGCATTGCAGGAGGGCATGGACACCTTAGCAACACGCAAGCCACAAACCTTTTGCATGCCATATCGCATAAGGACCTGCGGCATGTTGTAGCGGCACATTTGAGTGAGCAAAATAACAGCCCCGACCTAGTGCGCACTGCGATTGCCACTTGCCAAGAAGGTTTTACTTATGTGGTCAAGATTGCCGATGCTGAGTCGGGATTTGATTGGCTGCAGGCGTAAAAAAACCACCCGAAGGTGGCTTTTTTAAGAGATCACAAAGAATTACTTCTTCATGGCATCTTTAGCGGCACCAGCGGCGCCTTTAGCGGCATCCATAGCGCCTTTAGCAGCGTCAGCAGCGCCTTTAGCGGCATCCGCAGCGCCTTTGGCAGCGTCCATTGCAGCAGCAGGAGCGGCGGCAGGAGCTGCAGCAGATGCGTCAGCAGCAGGAGCCGCAGCAGCAGGTGCAGGTGCAGCAGGTGCTTCAGCTTTTTTACCGCAAGCGGCGAGAGCAGCGGCAGCGATCAAAGCGGCCAATACGAGTGACTTGTTCATGTCAGGATCCTTAAAAATAAGAGGTTAAACAATTTCCGGAAATTGATCGTTTAAGCGACCAACCGGGAATTATAGCCATCTTGCTGGAAGCTGACAGAGGCCATGAGTTGCGCTTTTGCCATCTTGGCGACATCGCCAATGACCATGATGAGCGGGCTATGCAGCGTTTCAATCGCAATAGTTTGTGTGAGATCACACAATTGCGCACGCACGTGCCGCTCGCTCGCTGTACTCGCGCTTTGAATTAAAACAACAGGCGTGTCAAATGGGCAGTGTGTGAGCAGACCGTTTTGGATCTCATCCGCATGGCTTACGCCCATATAAATAACGAGGGTAAGTTTGAGCTCGCTCGTCATTTTCCCAAGCGCAGCCCAATCCGTTTGTGCACCGCCAGGTGCAGCATGACCCGTCACAAAGACAACGCCATGCGCATGATCGCGGTGCGTGAGTGGGACGCCAAGTCCGGTCGCAGCGGCTAGTCCTGACGTGATGCCATTGACAACGCTGCACGGAGCGCCTGCTGCAGCGAGCACCGCTAACTCTTCGCCTGCGCGGCCAAAAATCATGGGGTCACCCCCCTTGAGTCTGACAACGGATTCGCCCCTTCGATATTCGGCAACCATCATCTTCTCGATGAATGCCTGCGGTGTCGATTTGCAGCCACCGCGCTTGCCAACATGCACAATACGAGCGTTTGGACTGGCGTGTGCGAGCACTTCGTCATTGACCAAATCATCAACCAAGATGACGGTCGCATTGGCAATGGCACGGACGGCTTTGAGTGTGAGCAACTCAGGATCGCCAGGCCCCGCGCCGACTAGCGTGACCGAGCCTTTTGATGTGTGGGCGGGATGAGATGAGGCGTTCATAAGAGCTTCAAAATATGTTGAACTTGCAGCGCAATCGGCGCTGGGACGCTCTGATTGCCCGCAAGAACAGATTGAATATAGCGAGCTGTCATGGCGGCGTCCGTGGTGGCGGGCAACGCGGGTAATGTATCTAAAGAGCCATGCTGCACCGCTTGCAACGTCACGGCTTGTCCTCGTGCGAGACCTGTCATGACGGGTGTACGGCGTGGGTCGGCGACCGCCTCGCCTTCTGTGCCGCGCAGCAAAAGCGCCGTTGCGCCAAGACCAGCCAGCGTCTCGTTCATAGACACAGCGTATTCGGGATGCGTATAGCTGGTCACCAAAACCGATTTCGTATTGGTTCGCGTATCAGCATTCGTCCGATAGGGGTTGATGAGTTTGACGACGCTGTGTGCGCTGTTACGCAGACCGACAACTTTGCGCACATCTAATAATTTTTTAAGCGGCGGTGAGAGCTTTGCAATCGAGACGTATTGCACATTCGTACTGACCTTTGCAGCCAGCGCTAATTGATTGAAAATTTCTGCACTCGTCACACGTTGCACGCCTGATACGGCTTTCAATCCTTCATCCATACCGTGCACCAAGACGGACAAACCTTCCCGCTCGAGAAGGAGTGCAAGTAAGGGCGTCAGTAGCGGCAGTTTGCGCGCGCCGTTATAGCTGGGGATTACCACGATAGATCTGCTGGAAGCCCTATCCTCCATGGCCTGCAGAGCATCTACGTCGATGCGCGCCTCGGCCGCATCAATAAAGCCCATGAGCTCTAGAGGCGTTTCGCCCTTGATTCGCATGGACAGGCAAAACGCACCGATCTCTAAATCGCTGACCGCACCATCTAACACCAAACCAAATAAATCAGCGGCTTGTGCGCGGTCTAGCGATCGAGCGCCCACCGCACCTCGGCCAATTTCTTTGATGTAATGGGAGATTGAAGGTGCGGGGCTCATGCGTCAATTGTCGCAGTCTCTCGAATCATGCGTTTGAGCGTGGGCACGCAAGAGCCGCACTGAGTCCCGCATTTGAGCTCGCCTTGCAATTCAGATAGACGGGTTGACTCATCACCTTGCGTGCGCATCAAGCAGGCCGTAATTTTGTCGGCACTCACGTTTAAGCAGCTACAAACCTGCTCGACCTTTGCTGGCGCACCCTCTGGGGCGGAGGAGCTTGGTAGGAGTAGGCGACGACGAAACGCCTGCGCACTCAAATCTTCTTGCAAGAGCGTTTGCATCCAGCTACCCGAGGACGCATCGCCAGAGAGTAAAAAGCCTTTAATTTGCTGGTCATCCACCAAAGCCACGCGGTACTGCTCGTTCTTTTTGTCCCGATAACGCAAAGCTGTAGGCGAATCGATTTGCAACGCTGCTTCTATTTTTTGTAGCACTTCAAAAGCGGGCGCATAGTTGCCTGCCGCGCGAAATAAAAGCCCGCTACGTGGCTCGTTGCTGACCGCATCTTTGCCCTCTTGGCCAAACGGCACGACACTGACAAATTCAAATTCAGACATCAAGGTTTGTAGCGCAGCACGTGCAGTATGAGCTATGCTGACTGGCAGCCAAGCCATAGCTAGTAAGGCATGCGGCAGTTCTGCTTTTAATATTTTGACTGCAGCGTGCTTGAGCTCTGGCTGCTTGGAGTCTGGGCAAAACGCGGAGGTGGTGAGCGCGTTCACACCCAGCAGTGGCTCACCTGTGCTGGCCTTGCCACTCAAAAATTGACCACCCCAATGCATGGCGATAAAGGCTTGGCTCATGCCAATTTCCTTTGAAGCTTGCACGGGCAGCACGACCGAACCGCGCTTCGATGTGACGTGGACGAGTTCGCCCGCTTTGAAGCCGCGGCGCACCATGTCTTGCTCGTTCATTTGCACCACTGGCTCAGGGACATGACCGAACAAGCGCCCCAGCGTGCCCGTGCGGCTCATGCCATGCCACTGGTCGCGCAAGCGTCCTGTGGTCAAGCTAAACGGAAAGCGTGATTCGCGCTGCTCGAATGTGGGTTTGTACGCTTTAGAAATGAAGCGCGCTTTGCCGTCAGGCGTCGGGAAGACGCCATCTTCATAGAGCCGCGCTAGGCCATATGCGCTGGACTCTGCCGAGTTTTGCGGAAAGGGCCATTGCTGGGGAGCCACGTCCAGCATGGCATACGAGAGACCCGTGATATCCAAATCACGTCCACGTGTAGATTCGCGGTGCTCCAACCAAATCTGCTCAGGTGACGCGTAGGCAAACATTTGGGGACTGACCCCAACCGCCAAAAGCCTATGGCTCGAAGTCGATAGCGGTTCAACGGGGTCTGTCCCCAATTGGCTTGCCGCCTTTACCAAGGAGCTAGCAAAATCACACACAATTTGCCAGTCATGCTTGGCTTCACCAATAGGTGGAACAGCTGCTCGCACCCGCGTGATGCGGCGTTCGCTATTGGTCACCGTGCCATGCTTTTCGCCCCATGTCGTCGCAGGCAAGAGCAAATCGGCAAACGCCGCTGTCTCAGTCGTCGCAAAGGCTTCTTGCAGCACCACAAACTCGGCGCGCTCCAGCGCACGGCGCACGGTCTTTACATCAGGCATCGACTGCATCGGGTTGGTGCACGCAATCCATAGTGCTTTGACTTGCCCGTCTGCAGCTGCTTCAAACAGTTCGACAGCGCTGAGTCCAGGTTTTGCGGGTACTTGTAGTCCCAGTTTGTCCATGCCCCACAGCTGCTCTACCTCGAGACGATGCGCTGGATTGGCCATGTCGCGGTGTGCCGAGAGCAAGTTCGACAAGCCGCCTACTTCGCGCCCACCCATGGCGTTGGGCTGACCTGTGAGCGAAAACGGCCCTGCGCCTGCTTTGCCAATTTGCTTGGTTGCCAAATGCAAATTAATCAGCGCGGTGTTTTTTGCTGTGCCGCTGGTCGATTGATTCAATCCTTGGCAATACAACGAGAGCGTGGCTTTGGAGGTTGCGAATAGCTTTGCAGCGGTGAACAAGTCTTCCTTGCGGATGCCGCAGGTTTGCGCCACTAACTCAGGCGTGCAATCACGCACCAGCGCTTTCAAATCATCAAATCCATTGGTACGCATCTCGATGAAAGCCCTTCTTTCATCAGTGTTCA
>JANPAY010000448.1:0-14254 GCA_031430155.1 Comamonadaceae bacterium | reverse complement strand
ACCTTCGTCACGGAACGACTCAGCAATCGTCAAACCCGTCAAAGCCACGCGCAAACGGTTGCCTGGTGGCTCGTTCATTTGGCCGTAAACCATGGCAACTTTAGAGTTCTCTAAATTGTCTAAGTCCACAACCTTAGAGTCAGCCATCTCGTGATAGAAATCGTTACCCTCACGAGTACGCTCACCCACACCCGCAAACACGGACAAGCCGCTGTGCGCTTTGGCGATGTTGTTAATCAGTTCCATCATGTTCACGGTCTTGCCCACGCCAGCGCCGCCGAACAAGCCCACCTTGCCGCCCTTAGCGAACGGGCAAACCAAGTCAATCACTTTAATGCCAGTCTCTAGCAATTCTTGCGAAGGGCTGAGCTCGTCATAGGTTGGGGCAGTACGGTGAATTGAAGCCGTCTTTGTTTGATCCACTGGGCCACGTTCGTCGATGGGTGTGCCGAGCACATCCATGATGCGTCCGAGCGTGGCTTTGCCAACGGGCACGGTAATAGATGCATCGGTGTTGTACACCATGATGCCACGGCGCAAGCCGTCAGATGAGCCAAGCGCAATCGCACGAACGATACCGTCGCCTAATTGCTGCTGCACTTCCAAGGTCAGCGCAGAGCCTTCCATTTTGAGTGCGTCATAAATTTTTGGCATTTGGTCACGTGGAAACTCCACGTCAACCACGGCGCCGATCACTTGTACGATTTTTCCTTGGGCTTTCATTTTTTGCTCCAGCAATTAAGGTTTCAATTAGTTAATTAACAGCCGCCGCACCAGCGACGATTTCTGACAATTCTTTGGTAATGGCGGCTTGCCGTGTTTTGTTGTACACGAGCTTCAATTCGCCAATCACTTCCCCTGCGTTATCGGTAGCCGACTTCATCGCCACCATACGCGCCGATTGCTCAGACGCCATGTTCTCCGCTACCGCTTGGTAAACCAAAGATTCCGTATAGCGCACTAGCAGTTCGTCAATGACGGTTTGGGCATCTGGCTCATACAAATAGTCCCATGCATGACCGCCCGCTTCTTTAGACTCTGACTGCATCGTCTCGGCCGATAAAGGCAAGAGTTGCAAGATGACAGGCTCTTGCTTCATCGTATTGATAAAACGTGTATAGCACAGGTACACCGCATTCACATCACCATTGGCATAGGCATCCAACATAACCTTTGAGGGACCAATCAGCGCATCCAGATGCGGTTTGTCACCAAGTTGCGTCACATGCGACACAACTTTTGCGCCCACACGATTCAAAAAGCCTAAGCCCTTGTTACCAATCGCGACCGCTTGCGTCCCGACACCAGCGCTTTGCAGATCTTTAATCTTATTAGTCACCGCGCGCAAGATGTTGGTGTTCATGCCGCCGCACAAACCCTTATCGGTCGTGACGACAATGAAACCCGACGTCTTTGCGTCGTTGCTTTTCATGAATGCGTGTGTGTACTCAGGATTTGCTTTGCCCAAGTTTGCAGCAATGTTGCGAACCTTTTCGCTGTACGGCCTAGCCGCACGCATACGCTCTTGTGCCTTACGCATTTTTGAGGCAGCGACCATTTCCATCGCTTTAGTGATCTTCTTGGTGTTTTCCACCGATTTGATCTTGCCTCTAATTTCCTTACCTGCTGCCATGTTGGCTCCTTATGTTCAGGTAGGGAATTAAGCGAACGACTTTTTGAATGCCGCCACCGCGCCATTGAGTTCCGCCTCAGCATCTTTATCCATCGCTTTAGCGGCTTCCAATTTTGCGAGCAGCGGTGCGTGCTTGTCTTTCAAGTGGCTGTGCATGCCCGACTCAAATGCCAACACCTTCTTGACTTCGATATCGTCCATAAAGCCTTTGTTCACCGCAAACAAGGTCGAAGCCATGATGCTGATCGACTGTGGGCTGTACTGGGCTTGCTTCAAAAGTTCTGTCACGCGAGCACCGCGGTCAAGTTGCTTACGGGTCGCTTCGTCGAGATCGGAGGCAAACTGCGCAAACGCAGCCAATTCACGGTACTGCGCCAAGTCAGTACGGATACCACCCGAAAGATTTTTAATCAGCTTCGTTTGCGCTGCACCGCCGACACGGGACACGGAAATACCCGCGTTAATCGCAGGACGAATACCTGCATTAAACAGTGATGTTTCCAAGAAAATTTGACCGTCAGTGATAGAGATCACATTGGTTGGCACGAATGCCGACACGTCACCCGCTTGGGTTTCAATGATTGGCAAAGCGGTGAGTGAACCCGTCTTACCTTTGACAGCGCCTTTAGTGAAGGCTTCCACATAATCCGCATTCACGCGCGAAGCACGCTCCAGCAAACGGCTGTGGAGATAGAACACGTCGCCAGGATACGCTTCGCGGCCTGGTGGGCGACGCAGTAACAAAGACACTTGGCGATACGCCACAGCTTGCTTAGACAAATCGTCATACACGATCAGCGCATCTTCACCGCGATCGCGGAAGTACTCACCCATCGTGCAACCAGAGTAGGCAGACACATACTGCATAGCAGCAGATTCAGAAGCAGTCGCTGCCACCACAATGGTGTAAGCCATAGCACCAGCTTGCTCGAGCGAGCGCACCACGTTTTTAACGGACGATGCCTTTTGACCAATCGCCACGTACACGCAAGTGACGTTTTGACCTTTTTGGTTAATGATGGCATCAATCGCTACGGCCGTCTTACCTGTTTGGCGGTCACCAATAATGAGTTCGCGCTGACCACGGCCGACTGGAACCATTGAGTCAATCGACTTGAGACCCGTCTGCAAAGGCTGATCCACCGATTTACGGGCAATCACGCCTGGCGCCACTTTTTCAATCACGTCAGTCATCTTGGCATTGATCGGACCTTTGCCGTCGATTGGCTGACCCAGTGCATTGACCACACGGCCAATGAGTTCAGGACCAACCGGCACTTCCAAAATGCGGCCTGTGCACTTAACGGTATTGCCTTCCGAGATGTGCTCGTAAGCACCCAAAATAACGGCACCGACCGAGTCACGCTCCAAGTTCAGCGCGAGGCCAAACGATGGCTGCCCATCTGCGCCTGCTGGAAACTCAAGCATCTCACCTTGCATCACATCAGACAAGCCGTGAATACGCACGATACCGTCGGTCACGGACACAACCGTACCTTGGTTGCGCACATCGGTGTTAGCTGTCAGTCCTTCGATCTTGCTCTTAATTTGCTGGGAGATTTCTGCGGAATTGAGTTGCATGACTCGTCCTTCTTTTGTTTAATTTCAATAAATTCAATAAATCGTACTAACTCGCGCGCGTTCGCAGCTTCAAGCCACCAACGCCGCTTTCATTTGATCCAAGCGGGCGCGCACCGACGTGTCTAACACCTCGTCACCAACCACCACACGCACACCGCCAATCAAACTTTCGTCGATCTGTACGGAAGCGTTCAGCTTGCGCGCAAAGCGCTTCTCTAGCAAAGCCACCAAGTCTGCAAGCGCTACGCCATCAATTGGAAACGCGCTATAGATCACCGCATCATTCACGCCTTGCGCTGAGTTTTTCAACGTTTGAAACTGGGCTGCAATTTCAGGCAAAGCATTTAGACGACCATTCTCAACAATCACCGCCAAGAAATTGGACGCGGCAGCACTCGGCTGCACCTTAGCAACAGTAACCACTAACTCAATGATTTGCGCGTTTGTTGTCTTGGGGTTGCCAGAAAACTCTAGGAGCGCCGCATCCGACGCCACAGCCGCAAAGCTATTTAGCCACGATTGAGCACCGCCAAGATCAGACTTAGACGCTTGGAACAAAGCTTCTGCGTAGGGACGTGCGATGGTTGCAATTTCAGCCATGATGCTCTCTTACAGTTCTTTTTTAAGCTGACCTAAAAGATCGGCGTGGACGGTAGCGTTGACTTCGCGTCGCAGAATTTGCTCAGCGCCTTTGACAGCCAAACTAGCCACTTGCTCGCGCAAAGCTTCACGTACTTGCACGCTTTGGGCAACGGCCTCAGCCTTTGCAGCAGCCACAATCTTGGCTCCCTCGTCAGATGCACGCGCTTTGGCTTCTTCAACCATCACTTGCGCACGACGTTCAGCATCAGCCAAACGAGCAACCGCATCACCGCGTGACGATGCCAGTTCAGACTCCACGCGCTTGTTAGCAGCAGCGAGCTCCAATTTGGCATTATCAGCAGCATCTAAGCCAGACTTAATCTTGAGCGCACGCTCATCCAGTGCTGCAACAATTGGTGGCCACACGAATTTCATCGTGAAGAGCACCAACATGAACAGAACAGTTAGCTGCGCGAAGAATGTTGCGTTAATACTCACGACAACACCTTTCTATTAATTACTTAACCAACACGAATGGGTTAGCGAACGCGAACATCATCGCGATACCAACACCAATCAGGAAAGCCGCGTCAATCAGACCGGCCAACAAGAACATCTTGGTTTGCAATTCGTTCATTAATTCAGGCTGGCGTGCAGCGGACTCAAGGTATTTGCTACCCATGATGCCAATACCGATACAAGCACCAACTGCGCCCAAACCAATAATCAAACCTGCTGCCAATGCGACAAAGCCTAGTACGTGTTCCATTTTGAAGCTCCTAAAAAGAATGGATAGTTAAAGAAAAAGAAAAACCTAGAAAATCGAAATCAATGTGCGTCGTGAGCTTGACCCACGTACACCAAGGTGAGCATCATGAAAATAAACGCTTGCAGCGCAACAATCATGATGTGGAAAATCGCCCAGCCCGTGCCAGCCAGCACATGACCAAACCAAAGTGCAATACCAGTTGCTGACCCAAAACCAACTGCCCCCATCAGTGCAATCAGCATGAACACCAACTCGCCCGCGTACATGTTGCCAAACAACCGCATCCCGTGCGAGACCGTTTTAGCCGTGAACTCAATCAACTGCATGCCTAGGTTGAGCACCGACATCAGCACAAACAAAAACCACGAAATAGGATTAGTTAACTTAGGGTGTACCGTGCCGAATGGCGCGCTGATCATCTCGTGACCCCAGCCACCAAGACCTTTGATTTTGATGTTGTAGTACAGGCAAACTAATAAAACCGCGCAGGACATACCTAGCGTAGTAGATAAATCTGCAGTAGGGACCACTCGGAAATAATGAATTGAATGATCCAGTCCCGTGACTTCAAAGATTTTGTGAAATAAGTCGATGGGCAAGAAATCCATCGAGTTGAGCAAGAACACCCACATAAACACAGTCAAAGCCAATGGGCCGACAAACTTGCGAGAAGTCGCGTTGTGAACGATCGACTTAGCTTGTGTGTCGACCATTTCTAAAAGAATTTCGACTGCTGCCTGCATGCGGCCTGGTACACCAGAAGTCACCGAGCGAGCGACGCGCCACATAACAAACAAACCCAAAACGCCAAGCGTGATCGACCAAAAGAGCGAGTCGATGTTAAACACCGAAAAGTCAATGATGCCGCTTTGCTTACCCGACTGCCAGTGAGTCAGATGATGACCGATGTACTCGCCAGCGGTAGGTCCTGTTGTAGATGTTCCAGCCATTTTTACAAATCTTTTAAATCTTAATGTCGTTAATTATGTTTTGCTAACCTGACTTCTAACTTAACTTTGGGCTTGCAGAGCAACGCCAACCAGTACACCTTCATCGTCACCACCAGCCCAACCAGCATGGAGTGCCAGCTTAAATCTTGTCCTAAAACCTGCATCACACGTGGTGCTGCAAACAGCATCGCCACTGTCAAACCAATCTTGACCATTTCCCACAGGAAAAAACCTGCGGTCGCCGAGCCGGCATTCATCAAAGCAGCCTTACTCATCAACCCCCGCGCGAACACTGCCGCAGGCACTACAACGCATAAGCCACCCCAAGCCAACGAATACAACACTACCACTTTTTGTGTGATAGCCAATGCCAAAAGCATGGATACCAATACAGCGGCAACTTGCCAACCCACCACCCGCCAAGGATTCAAAGGCGGGTTACTCGCTTTCACCACTGCCGCCTCTGCCTTGCTAAGCGTTCGAATCTCTGGTTTTTCTTCAGTGGAATCAAACATAAGTAAATTTTAGCAAAGCCACTCATTATATACGTAGAAACCCGCGATGCGCAAGCCGCTAACATCCACCCTTCGTGCAACTCCTTGCATACCTAATTTCAACACCAAAAAGGACCCCTCATGAAACTCTATTACTCCAAAGGCGCTTGTTCACTCTCCCCACATATCGTGCTGCACGAAGCAGGACTAGAGCACACCGCCATTCTTGCTAGCACCAAGACACACCAATTAGAAGACGGCACAGACTACTACACCATCAATCCGCTGGGTTATGTGCCACTATTAGAACTCGTGGACGGCACGCGCCTGACAGAAGGGCCTGCCATCGTCCAATACTTGGCTGACTTGGTCCCAGAAAAACACTTGGCCCCTGCAAACGGCACGATTGAGCGCTACAAACTACAAGCCCGACTCAACTTTATTGGCACAGAGCTGCACAAAGGAAGTAGCCCGTTATTCAATCCTGCTACACCAGCCGAATACAAAACGGTCGTGGCTGAAAAGCTGCTCTCACGCTACGCTTACGTAGACAAAATGCTAGCGGGTAAAGACTACGTCATGGGCAACCACTTTACCGTAGCCGATGCGTATTTGTTTACGGTTAGCAATTGGACAGCGCCACTCCAGCTAGACATCAGCGGCCTCGCCAACCTAGCTGCCTTCCGCGCCCGCATGGCAGTGCGTCCTGGCGTCCAAGCGGCTATGAAAGCAGAAGGATTGATTTAAACAACTGCGCAGCGGGCGACAGCGCCCGTGCGCGGCGCGTAATCAGCCCCAGTTTTCTCTCTACAACAGGCGCTGTCAGCGGCACACCTACCAAGGGCGCCGCTCCGTTTTGATGGAGCGCCGAAGCGGGCACAGTGGCCACGCCGATGCCCGCCTCCACCATCCCCAACTGTGCCTGAACGTGCTGCGCCTCATAAAAAATATGTGGTCGTTCTGCGACTTTAGCCAGCGCCAAATCGAGTACCAGCCGATTCCCCGAGCTCTTGGTCAGCCCGATGAGGTGATAGTTTTTTAGCTCTCGCCAAGCGACGCTAGATTTAGCGGCTAGCGGATGATCCCGCCTACAAGCCAAGACGAATCGCTCATCCAGCAAGGTTTCAAACTCAATATCACTCTCTTGGGCGCCCATGAAGTTAATACCCAAATCCGCGTGCCCTTTGGCCACATCGGTCAAAACTTCGTTCGCACTACCGTCCATCACTTTGACCTTGATGCGCGGGTAAGAGTCATAAAACTTTGCCAAAATGGGCGGCAAATAATGCCATGCGGCAGAATGCACGCAAGCAATCGACACCTCGCCAAGGCGCGTTGCAGCGATATCTGCCACATCCAAAAGCATCTCGTCTAAATGACTGAGCAGCGCTTGCGTTTTGCGCGCAAAATCACGCCCCGCTGCCGTCAAATTGACGAGCCGCGTGGTTCGCTCGAACAAGGCAAAGCCAAGCGCCGCCTCCAACTTGTCAATCCGCCGGCTTAACGCGGGCTGCGACAAATGCAAGCTATCAGCCGCCCTGCTAAAAACACCCAACCGAGCAACCGCATCAAAAGCCTGCAAATCAGCAATGTCGAATTTGTTTTTCATATTCCAATTATCCATTTATTGCATGAATAGTTTCTAATTATGCAATTTACAAACAGATGCATCCACCCTCATAATCCACTTTTTTACAGATAGGATGGGTCATATGGATTTGCAGCTCAAAGGAAAAACGGCTCTTGTCACTGGTGCGAGCGTCGGTATTGGTCGTAGCATTGCGCGAGGTTTGGCGGCCGAGGGCGTACGTTTGGCACTGACCGCCCGTCGCGTGGACAAGTTGGAAGAAGTTGCAGCAGAAATCTTGGCGGCTGGTGGCGAAAAACCCGTTTTAATTGCCCAAGACATGTACGCGGAAGATGCCGCCAAGGCCTTATCCAGCAAGACTTTGCAGGCTATCGGCCGTGTGGATATTTTGATTAATAACGCGGGCGGCTCGCGCAGTTTTAAAGATCTGCACGTGAGCGAAGAGCAATGGCAAGAAGCCATCACACTGAACTTTCACCGTCCACGCCAATTGGCCGATTGCTTGATTGACCAAATGATTGCGCAAAAATGGGGACGCATCATCAACATTACGGGCAAAAGCGAGCCCGAGCACATCAATGGCGCGTTTTGCGCCAAAGCGGGCATGCATTCCTGGGCAAAAGGCTTGTCGCGCATGGTGGGCAAAGAAGGGGTGACAGTCAATTGCATCCCACCAGGGCGCATTCTTTCTGAGCAAATTTATCGCAACTACACACCCGAATACCGCCAATGGCAATGTGACAATGAAATCCCAGTCGGACGCTACGGCGATCCCGAAGAGCTTGCTAATTTGGTGAGCTTTTTATGCAGTCCGCTAGCCGCTTACATTACGGGAACGGTCATTCCTGTGGATGGCGGTTTGCGTAAATACCAGTTTTAGAAAGAAGTCACCATGCAATCAACCAGACGACAAGCACTCATTCTCGGCGGCTCACTTGCCTTGCCGTCTTTTGCACAAACGACGTGGCCAAGCAAATCCATCCGATTTGTAACGCCTTTTGCGCCAGGCGGCACGTCTGAAATCGTGGCACGGGCTGTAGCCGTCGAGCTCACGAAGCAACTCGGCCAAACTGTCTACGTTGAAAACAAAGGCGGCGGCGGCGGCGTGCCTGCCATGCAAGACGTGGCGCGTGCCAATCCCGATGGCCACACTGTGATCCTCGGACATGTCGGTTCGCTGGCCGTCAACCCCTACATCTATCCCGATTCGGGCTATGACGTCAATAAAGACTTCACGCCTGTCACCTTGCTCGCCAAAGTACCCAATCTGTTTGTGATTCACCCCGATGTGCCCGCTAAAAACTTGGTCGAGTTTGTGGCTTATGTCAAAAAAAATCCTGGCAAGCTCAATTACGCATCCGCGGGCAATGCCAGCGCAGGCCATTTAGCGATGGAATATTTGAAGTTAGTCACAGGCATGTTCATGACGCACATCCCGTATCGCGGCACGGGGCCGGCACTGACCGATTTGCTTGCAGGCCGCACGCAGGCTTTCTCGGCAGGCACGCCCGCACTCATGGCACATATCAAAAGTGGCAAATTGCGCTGCATCGCCACGGGCACGCAAAAACGTATTGCAGCACTGCCAGATGTACCCACCGTAGCCGAGAGCGGTCCTGCGCTTGGCCTTGGTAAAAAACTAGAACACTTTGAGACCAGTCAGTGGTACGGCATGATCGCGCCGTCTGGCGTGCCAGCTAACATTGTGAAACGGCTGCAAGAGGAATGCCTCAAAGCCCTCAAATCCAGCAGCGTGACCGAGCGCTTTGCGAACGACAACGCCGTCAGCGGCGGTATGGTGCCCGAGGAATTTGGAAAGTTTATTGCCTCCGAACAAAAGATTTGGAAAGACATCGTGACACGGGCAAAGATTCGAGCCGATTGAAATGATTGACGTTTTAGTCATCGGCGGCGGCAACGCTGCCCTCTGCGCCGCTTTGACAGCCCGTGAAGCAGGTGCCTCGGTTCTGCTTTTGGAGTCCGCTCCGCGCGAGTGGCGCGGCGGCAACTCTGTTCACACGCGCAACATCCGCTGCTCGCACGACGAGCCACAAGATGTGTTGACGGGTGTTTATTCGGAAGAAGAGCACTGGCAAGATTTGCTCAAAATCACGGGTGGCTTGACCAATGAGCATCTCACGCGCATGGTATTAAACGAGTCAAAAATTTGCCGTACATGGATGAAAAAGCACGGCGTGCGTTTTCAAGGTTCGCTGTCTGGCACACTGCATCTGTCGCGCACCAACGCCTTCTTTTTAGGCGGTGGCAAGGCGCTGGTGAACGCGTATTACCGTAGCGCTGAAAAGCTCGGCGTGCAGATTCGCTACGACTCGCCTGTGACGAAACTCGATATCGAAGATGGCGTTTTTAAAGCCGCCAATATTCATACGAGCTCTGGCGACGAACGCATTGAAGCCAAAACTTGCGTTATCGCTGCGGGCGGATTTGAAAGCAATATCGACAAACTGCGCGAAGCGTGGGGTATCAACGAATGGGGTGAGCATCCTGCAGATAATTTTTTAATTCGTGGCACCAAATTTAACCAAGGCGTGCTGCTGCAGGCCTTGCTAGATAAGGGCTGTGACCAAGTGAGCGATGCTACACAAGCACACATGGTCGCCATTGATGCAAGGGCGCCGCTCTATGACGGCGGCATCGCCACGCGCGTGGATTGCGTCAGTTTAGGCATCGTCGTCAACACGGACGCCAACCGCTTTTACGACGAAGGCGAAGATTTTTGGCCCAAGCGCTATGCGCTATGGGGGCGCTTTGTGGCCGCGCAGCGCGGGCAGACCGCCTTTTGCTTGATTGACAGCAAACCCGTCGGAAGGTTTATGCCGCCCGTGTTTGCGGGAGAGCAAGCTAACTCCATTACCGAGCTTGCCACCAAACTAAACCTCGATCCTGCAAAGTTGGAAGCAACCGTGACGGACTTCAACGCTGCGTGCTCCATCACAAAAGGCATCGGCACCTTCGATCACACGGTGCAAGACGATTGCGTGACCGAAGGACTCACTCCCGCCAAAACGCACTGGGCGTTGCCACTGGACAAGCCGCCGTACTACGGATTCGCACTCAAGCCTGGCGTGACGTTTACCTATTTGGGTGCACGAGTAGACGATGAGGCTCGCGTGCAATTTGCAGGCAAGCCCAGCCCCAATCTTTTTGCGGCTGGCGAAGTGATGGCTGGCAACGTGCTGGGCAAGGGTTACGTTGCAGGCATTGGGATGACGATTGGAACAGCATTTGGACGGATTGCGGGAAAAGCAGCAGCGGCATCACTATGAACGACATCTTAAAAACTATCGAGCAAGCGAAAGCTGAAACTGGCGTTGAGTTAGAAGCCGCCCGTATGCTCACCATTTGCAACGCCTGCCGTTATTGCGAAGGCTTTTGCGCCGTGTTCCCTGCCATGACACGGCGTTTATCGTTTGACAAAGCCGATGTGCATTACCTTGCCAATTTGTGCCACAACTGCAGTGCCTGTTTGCACGCCTGCCAGTACGCCCCGCCGCACGAGTTCGCTGTCAACATTCCCGCCGCTCTGGCCGATGTACGCGCACAAACCTATGCTGACTATGCTTGGCCAGCCACACTAGGCGTGGCTTACAAGAAAAATGGACTGACCCTTGCACTCAGCTTAGCCCTTGGACTCGCCATCTTTTTAGTGATGACTGTTTGGCTGAATGGATCGCTATTCAAAGAAGGTTTGAATGCCAACTTCTACGCCATCTTTCCGCATAACCTCTTGGCGCTGATGTTTGGTTCGGTGTTTGGATTTGCGATTCTGGCGATGGTGTTGGGTGCGAAGCGATTTTGGCGAGATGTGGGTGCAACCCCCTCTCCCCAACCCTCTCCCTCGAGGGGCGAGGGGGTAGGCGCAATTGCCGAAGCTGCTGCGAGCGCACTCACACTCAAATACTTAGACGGCAATAACAATGCGGCAGAAGCTGAGGGCTGCACCAATGGCGATGACAGGCCGACGGAGTGGCGACGGCGTTTTCATCACGCCACGTTCTACGGCTTCATGCTGTGCTTTGCGTCCACGAGCGTGGCAACGCTTTATCACTATCTGCTTGGACGGCACGCGCCCTACGCCATGACGAGCTTGCCTGTTATTTTGGGCACTGTGGGCGGAAGTCTGATGCTGATTGGCACAGGCGGTCTTTTTGCCCTGCAAGCCAAGCGCCATAAGGCTTTGGGCACACCCGCCAAGGCGATGGACAAAGGCTTTATTGCGCTACTGTTTCTGGTCAGCTCAACGGGGCTTGCGCTCCTAGCATGGCGTGAATCAAACGCCATGCCACTGCTACTCGCCGTGCATTTGGGTGTGGTCATGGCGCTGTTTTTAACGCTACCCTACGGCAAGATGGCGCATGGGGTTTATAGGAGCGCAGCGCTGCTTAAGTTTGCGATTGAACGCAGGAAACCCAATAACCTAGCCGTTGCCGACTGAGGCCGAAGCTTTAAGGCCTGATGTAAGACCAGCCTTGCGATTGGCGCTGCATCAGTTGCACCACGCCAGACGGCGCATAACTAGCCGCAGCATGAATGTCGGCACGGGTTAGTTTGAGATTACGCATGGTGTTTTCGCACGCCACCACTTTGATCCCAGCCAGACTCGCCTCGTCAATGCGCCCGCTGGTCACAGCATCTTTTTTAAGCATGCCAAGCCCCGGGCCGTAAGCCACGATTTCAATCTCCACGTTTTTAGCGCCTAGCTCTTCTTGCACATTACGTGCGTTGTTAAGTGCCAAATTCCACTTAGCAGGCTCTGCATCGCTGACTTGAATGACAAGCTTTGACTGCGCCAGTGCCGAAGCACTGAGAACACAAGCTGCTAGAAAAATAAACAATGCACGTTTGTTCATGATGAACTCCTTAAAAATTATTTCGGCCACAGCGCCCACATTTGCAGATTTTGCTTGAGCTTGCCTGCAATCTCGCCTGCCTCGTCACCGCTACCCACATAATAATCTGCCCTGACCGCTCCCGTAATCGCCGCACCCGTATCTTGCGCTATCACGAGACGCCTTAAATTCACACTCGCGCCGTTGGATACTAGCCACACGGGCGTGCCATAGGGAATGCTCTTGGCGTCCACCGCGATGGAACGTCCCGCAGTAAGCGGCACACCCTGCGCTCCAACGGGGCCTTCATTTGAAGCAGGGCGTTCCTTAAAAAACACCACGCGCGGATTACTCCACATCAATCGATCCGTCTGATCGGGGTTCGCAATCGCCCACGCTTTGATGGCAGGCCACGACAACTCACGCACGCCGTGGGTATCACGTAGCCAAGCACCCACGCTTTTGTACGGCTGATTGTTGCTACCCGCAAACGCAAGGCGAATGCGCTGGTGCGTACCGTCCGCTTGCACCAAATCCAATTGCCCTGAGCCTTGAATTTGCAGCGCCAATACGTCCAGTGGACTTTGCAGATAAGCAATCGCACGCCCCTGCAAGGCTTGCTGCGCTTGGCTTCCCGCAGTATCGATGTCTTGCCGCGTAAACCATTGGCGCGTAGACCCGCTGCGCTCCAAATCAGCAGGCGAGCGATAAAGTGGATAGCGGAACGCATCGTCAGCCTCACGCCGTGCAGGCAAGACGGGCTCGTAGTAACCCGTCAGCAATCCTGCATTTGAAACCGCGTTGCCAGCGACCAGAGGTTCAATTCGATACGGCTGTAAACGCCCCATCATCCAAATCCGAATTACCTCGGTATCGGCATTTTTTAAAGCAGAGAGCTCGCTGCAGACTTTGCGCCAAGGACTAATGGACGCTGGCTGCGGACGTGCACAACTGGCAAGCCAAGCAGAAACTGCCTCACGCGGGTCATCCTCAAATGCGCCCGCCAAATCGTCCCACGACGCGGCAATCCAGCGGCTATTGGGATGCAAAGATGCAGGCGGCTCAGTAGCGACATCTTGCGCAAAACTTTGCGAGACAATCAGCACAGCAATCAAAACAAACAATCGAAACAACGACAAGGGTAAGGACGACAACATGATGCTTATTTTGCTTGAATCGCTGCTGGCTTTGCTGATACTGGTCGGAATTGTTTGGTGGACGATGAAACCCGATAAAAAGGAAAATCATGAATAAGTGGCTTGAAAAACTCAAACATGCCAAAGGCATCATCGTTGCCGTTGCTGGTGGGGGTGCCGTGCTGAGTGGCTTGGTCGGCTACTACACCACGTACCAAACGGTCGCGAGTAATGTATCACCTACATCTTCGACGGGAACATCTGCTACCAACATTCGTCCTTTATCAGTGGTCGTGCTCCCCTTTGCCAACCAAACGGGTGACGCGCAAAAAGGCTATATCGCCGACGGATTGACCACCAGCATCACTTCCGATTTGTTACGCATTCGCGAGGCGTTTGTGATTTCATCGGCAACCGCTTTTACCTACAGAGACAAGCCCGTCACGGCGCAACAAGTTGGCAAAGAAGTGGGCGTGCGCTTTGTGCTGCAAGGCAGTGTGTTGGCTAGTAGCGACAAGATACGTATCAATGCCCAGCTTGCCGATACGCAAACAGGTGCACAGTTGTGGAGCGAAACATTTGATGGCGCACTCACCAATTTGTTTGCCCTGCAAGATCAAGTCACCACAAAAATTGCCAACAGTATCGGTCGTGAGATGGTGGTGGTAGCG
>JANPAY010000447.1:0-2290 GCA_031430155.1 Comamonadaceae bacterium | reverse complement strand
AGGGCGTAGTACGCCTGCCAAAAAGATACCGTCAGGACGACGGCCAATGACAGCTTCCAGTAGCGCTTCTTCGCGCTCAATGGAATAACTGGATTGACCGAGCATCAGCTGGTAACCCGCATCGAATAAGGCATTGTTGAGTGTTTCAACCGTTTGCATAAACACCGACATCACCGTGCTGGGCACAACGGCGGCAATGATGCGCGAACGGCTGGAGGCCAATGATCCCGCCATGCGGTTAGGCACGTAGCCCGTGCGCTCTACAGCGGCCTGTACTTTTTTGAGCACCTCAAGCGATACGCTTTCAGGCTTATTGATAGCGCGCGAGGCCGTGATCGGTGCTACGCCCGCCAACTTGGCCACGTCTTGTAACGTTATCGCGCCACTGCCACGACGTGATTTTTTTTGCAAAGATGCCGACGTTGATGGTAGCGCTGTCATTTGATTTAGAATGAAAATGAATTTGTATGAATGATAGGAGATAAAAATGAGTCCACTCACCATTTCTATGGCCACCCGCGACAACGTTGCCATTGTTGCCAACGATGGCGGCTTGCCCGCAGGCACGATCCTAGTGGACGCACACGCCAAGGGTCTTGTGCTCAAAGATAAGGTGCCGCAAGGTCATAAGGTGTCTTTGGTTGATTTAGCCGAGGGTGCGCCCGTGCTGCGCTACGGCATTCCGATTGGCTTTGCTAACAAAGCTATTCCCGCAGGGTGCTGGGTGCATGAGCGCTTGCTCGAGATGCCCAGTGCGCGTGGCCTGACTGATCTGCCGATTTCAACCGTGAAGCCAGAAGCGCCATCCAGCGCCGACTTAGCGAAGATGCAAAGCTTCACGTTTGAGGGCTACCGTAACGCGGATGGCTCGGTGGGGACGCGCAACATTTTGGCGATTACGCAGACCGTGCAGTGCGTGGCGGGCGTGACCGATTTTGCGGTGCAGCGCATCAAGGCCGAGCTCTTGCCGCTGTATCCACATGTGGACGATGTCGTGTCGCTGGCGCATACCTATGGCTGCGGCGTTGCAATTGAAGCGCCCGGGGCAGAAATCCCCATTCGCACCTTGCGCAACATCAGCACCAATCCAAATTTTGGTGGCGAAGTGATGGTGGTGAGCCTTGGCTGCGAAAAGCTGCAACCTGCACGGCTATTGCCACCAGGGTCAATTGCAATTAGTGATGAGCGAGCTGCGAAAGTCGCAGCGGGTACGGATTTGGGATTCGATCATGTGTGCTTGCAAGACGACGCGCATGTGGGCTTTATGTCGATGATCGAGTCGGTCATGGCGACTGCCAAAACGCATTTGGAGCGCCTCGACAAACGTCGCCGTGAAACTGTACCCGCGTCCGAGTTAGTGGTGGGTGTGCAGTGCGGTGGCAGCGATGCGTTTAGTGGCGTCACGGCCAATCCAGCGGTGGGTTTTTGCACCGATTTACTGGTGAAGGCGGGGGCGAGCGTGATGTTTTCTGAAACCACCGAAGTGCGCGATGGCATTGCCCAGCTTACGTCCCGCGCTAGTACACCCGAGGTGGCCGAAGCGATGATTCGTGAGATGGCGTGGTACGACGCTTATTTGCAACGTGGTAGCGTGGATAGAAGCGCCAATACCACGCCTGGCAATAAAGCAGGTGGCCTCTCCAACATCGTTGAAAAAGCCATGGGCTCGATTGTGAAGTCGGGCACGAGCAGCATTAGCAATGTCCTCTCGCCTGGTGAAAAGTTAAAGCACAAAGGTTTGACCTACGCCGCGACGCCCGCCTCCGACTTCATTTGCGGCACGCTGCAAGTGGCGGCAGGTATGAATCTGCACGTCTTCACTACGGGGCGCGGTACACCTTATGGCTTGGCGGCAGTGCCCGTCATCAAAGTAGCGACACGTTCCGACTTAGCCAAGCGCTGGCACGACCTAATGGACATCAACGCAGGCACGATAGCCGATGGCAGCAAGGCCATATCAGACGTGGGCTGGGAGATGTTTCACCTGATGCTAGATGTGGCCAGTGGCCGCAAAAAAACATGGGCTGAGCATTGGAAACTGCACAACGCGCTCGTTCTTTTTAATCCTGCCCCAGTGACCTAATCAAAAATATGAACTCAAACAACGACACCATCAAACACATTAAAGTCTCAAGCTGTTACCTCCCGCTGGCGAACCCGATTAGCGACGCGAAGGTACTGACGGGCAGGCAAAAGCCAATGACAGAAATCGCCATGCTGTTTGTCGAAATCCAAACTGCTGATGGAAACGAAGGCATAGGCTTTAGCTACTCCAAACGCGCGGGTGGTC